>JBFXEO010000137.1:0-8099 GCA_050180015.1 Bacteroidales bacterium
CTTTAGCGTTGAAGATGATAGCCGTAAAAGGGTTGGATTTGATGGTAGCCGAAAGGCATATCCGGCCGATAACTTTAAGCGCGAGTGGCCCAATGTGGTCATGATGGATATGGCAACCATCGGAAAGGTTGATAAGATTTGGGATGAACTGGGAATAGGTAGCTTTATCCCATCACCTTCACTTGCCTTGCAAAAGCTTCAGGTAGGTGACGATTCCGTTGTACGGTTCCTGTTTTAAATTGAGCCGCTTTTTTTATATCTTAGCAATTATCTTGAAATATTTTTCGGTTTTGAAAAGCAATGCATTCTTACTGTTAGCTTGTCTGTTTTGTGGCGTATCTGTCGCAAGGGCACAGGTTGTTAGTGTCGATTTGTTTAATGCGGACAACGGATTGCCCCAAACAACCGTGAATGCCGTTATTCAGGATTCAACGGGTTTCTTGTGGATTGGAACTCCCGATGGGCTTTGCCGTTACGATGGTTACCAATTTGTTGTTTATGCCAATAACCCGCTCGACTCTACCAGTATCTGCAACAATTATATTTACTCTATAGTTGATGACTGTGAGGGTAGCCTCTGGATTGGCACCCGTTTAGGTTTAAGCCGGTTCCAGAAATCCACCGGAAGATTTAAAAATTACTTTTCGGATAGCCATAATCCGAATTCCATTGCCAGCAACAGAATTTATAGTGTTTATCGCGATAAGCAGGGTATGATATGGGTTAAGACCTCGGAAACGCTTCATCTTTACAACCCGTTGAAGGATAACTTTATTCGGTATTCTCACTATAACGATCTTTTTACACTTCCCTCGGACGCAGAAAGCTTTCCCGTACTTGAAGACTCTCAGGGTAGGCTTTGGGTAGGAACCAAGGATGGCCTTATGCTCTTTGACAAGCAGCTAACTATTTTTAGGCGTTTCGTTAACGACCCGCTGAATACTTTCTCGCTGAGCAGCAATAGAATACTATCAATATTTGAAGATTCATACGGGAATTTATGGGTTGGAACAGATGATGGATTAAATAAGTTCAACCCTAAAGCCAACCAGTTTACTCGATATTATTGTAAACCGGGCTCTTCCGCAAGTTTACCTGGAAATGCTATCGAGTATATCGGTGAAGATAGCGCAGGTTTCCTGTGGATTGCCACTGATGGCGGGTTGTGCAAATTGTTTTCCGATGGACATTTTGAATTGGTAAACAATTTGGTTAATAACGATAAAAAAATTAACCTAGTTCGTGTATCTGCCATTTTCCGGGACAAATCAAATGTTTTGTGGATAGGCTCCCAGATTGGTTTGGTAAAGTGGAACCCCTATGGAGCCAGATTTAAAGGATATAGCAAGGATATTAATGGGAATGCGCTGTTTTCCAATAATATTATAGCATCAATTTTTGAGGAGAAAGGTGTGGCTTGGGTAGGAACAAGGGGTGGCGGTTTACATCTGTTTAATCCGAAAAGCGGCGAGAATATTAAGTTCTCAAAGGAGGTTACGGGTTGTGGCTTAACCAACAACTATATCCGGGCAATTTTTAAAACAGGCAAGGGTGAAGTTCTGGTTGGTACACGCAATGGCCTGTTCCTCTATAATTCCACCAGCAAGCGGTTTGTTAATTATTTCGACGCTAAAAGCATTTACGTGGGCGATGTATTCAGGAACAACACCATTTACTCGATGGATGAGGATAAGGAGGGAAATCTTTGGATAGCCACTCAAACCGGGTTGCATTGTGTTAAAAAAACTGGTTTGGTAAGTTTGTACTCGCGCCGGAGAGATTCACTTTCGCTTTCGGGAAACGAAGTTTACGATGTAATGGTTGATTCCAATGGTAAAATTTGGGCGGCAACAAGTAGTGGGTTGGATTGTATTGCTGCCAATGTCTCAAAGGTTACACATTTTCAACGGGCAAAAAAATATACTGGAACGGAGCTCATTTCCGATGAAATTTTATGCCTGCACGAAGATTCTAACGGGTTTATCTGGATTGGAACAAGCTCCGGGTTGCATAGGTATAACCCCGGAACAAATCAGTTTAAGCTATACACAGAGTTACAAAACCTTCCAAGTAAGGTCATTAATGCTATTGAAGAGGATTATAACGGCCGGCTTTGGATTAGTACCAATAAGGGCTTGGTAATGCTGAACCCGGTTGCCAATTTGGTGCGGTCTTATACTACTTCCGACGGGTTACTTAGCAATGAGTTTAATGTTGGGGTGAGCTGTAGATCGTTGTCTGGGGCAATGTATTTTGGAACCTCTGCTGGTTTCAACTGCTTTAAGCCCGATTCAATTCCCATCAACTCGAATGTTCCAAGGTTGGGCTTTACGCGTATTGGAATAATAGGATCACAGGGGGTAGAGGTTGTATATCCCGATGGTGGTCATAGTAAAATCAAAATTCCGTATGACTTTAAAACGTTAACCATCGAGTTTTCTGCACTCGACTTTAATCACCCGGAGAAGAACCTGTACCGTTATCAAATGCTGGGTTTAGATGATAAATGGATGGCGATAGGGAATAAGCACTCTGCAACTTTTACCAGCTTAGAGGAGGGTACCTACAATTTCAAAGTGATTGGTGCCAACAGCGACCAAATATGGTCTGCCGATCCAATCTCCCTGAAAATCCAGATTACCGCCCCATTCTGGCGCTCAAAGGCGGCCTATATTGTTTATATTAACTTGGCTGTTATTCTTTTTCTGGTTTACCTGTATCACCGCAATAAAAACCTTAAACGGATCAATAAGTTATTGCAGGAGCGGGAGGTGGTAATGGCCGAGCTGCAGAATCAAAAGGAGGAGCTGTTGCTGAATAACAAAAGCATGACCGATAGCATTAATTACGCCAAGCGGATACAGGATGCCATTCTGCCGTCAATCGACACTTTTAAAACTTTGCTCCCCGATTCATTTATACTGTTTATGCCCAAGGATATAGTAAGTGGCGATTTTTACTGGATTAACGAAACTAAAAATAAAACCTTTGTAGCGGTTGTCGATTGTACCGGGCATGGCGTTCCCGGTGCATTTATGTCTATTATTGGCATGGAGCTGCTCCGTAATATCACCAATGTCGAAGGAATTGATGATGCGGCTGAAATACTAAACCGCCTAAGCATTAGCATTCACGAGACGTTTACTGCCGGCGTAAAGCACCCCGAAGGCGGCATTAAGGTTAAGGATGGGATGGATGTGGCATTCTGCGTAGTAGATAAAGAGTACAATATTTTGCAGTATTCGGGTGCCTTTAGTAACCTTTTCTTGCTACGCGATGGCAAAATAATAGAAATTAAGGGCGATAGATACTCTATTGGCATGGCCTCCGAAACGGGACACCTGCTTTTTAGCAGCCATTTTATTCCCATTCAGCCCAACGATGTGATTTATATCTTCACCGATGGGTATGTTGATCAGTTCGGCGGTACCGATGGGAAAAAATTAAAATTTCGACGTTTCAGGCATTTGCTGCTCAATATTTACAAAATGCCCCTCGAGGCTCAGCGTAAATACCTTTACGATAGTATGCTGGAGTGGAGGGGCGATAATGAGCAGGTAGATGATATTCTGGTTATAGGCATCCGCCCCGATTTAAGCTGTATGTTCTAAGTAATCTATTTTATCTATGTGCAACCATATACTTAATGTAAAACACGGAGTAAGAGGTTGGCTCCTGGCACCTGTTTTTCTGATTTTCTTACATTTCTCAGGGTTTTCTCAAACGGTCAGCTTGGTTTTTAGCGGAGGTGGGGCAAAGGGGTTGGCTCATGTTGGAGTGATAAAAGCCCTTGAGGAGAATGGCATTCCCATATCCAATGTTTCGGGAACATCTATGGGGGCTATTGTTGCGGGATTGTACGCTATGGGATATACACCCGAAGAAATGGTAACACTTTTTAAATCCAAGGAGTTCAACAACTGGAGTAGGGGAATAATAGATGATGACCTAAAGTACAACATTAACGATTTTACCCGTAGCGATGCCGAGAACCTTAGCGTTGGCTTTACCCTCGACAAGAAGGGGATAAGACCAAAGATAACTTCAGGCTTCATCCCAACCGTAGGAATGGACATTGCGTTTGAGAAACTTTGTTCGCAGGCCAATACCGTGGCAGGCGGAGACTTTAACAGGCTTTTTGTCCCGTTCCGGTGTAACGCCTCCGATATTGTTGCTAAAAAAACGGTTTACTTCCGGAACGGAAATTTAGGCAGGGCTATCCGGGCATCGATGACATACCCCATGTACTTCAAGCCAATTTATATCGATTCGGTTTTAATGTTCGATGGGGGAATTTATAACAACTTTCTCTGGAAGGAAGCCCTGAAGGAGTTTAACCCCGATGTAATTATTGGCAGCAAAGTTGCCTCTAATAGCGACCTGCCAGACGACGAGGATCCCCTACTGCAAATTGAGTCAATGATTGTTGGCGATACGGATTACGATATCCCTGACTCTTTAGGGTTAGTCATTGACACACCCTTTTCTGGTATTGGTGTGCTGGATTTTGATTTGGTTGATGAAATTGTGAACTCTGGCTATCAGGCAGCACTTGTGGCAATGCCGGAGCTGAAAAGGAGAATTGCCGCGCGGATTGATGTTGAAGAGGTTAACCAGAAACGCCAAAGTTTTAAGGCCAAATTCCCAGCTTTGAACATTGGTGAAATCAACATTGCGGGGTTAAAAGCCAACCAGCAGAAATATGTTAATAGGGTAATTTTTGGTAAAAAGGAGGTTGTCGATTTTAACAAATTTGGCAGCGATTACTACAGGTTAATGTCCGATAGGGTTTTTGAAAGGCTATTCCCCGAGTTAAAGTTCAACCCGGACCGGAATGTATTCGATGTAGATATAGCCGTTAAGCTGAAGCGTTCAACTGACATTGGCCTGGGCTTAAGCTTATCGTCCGATTTTGGGAACGAAGGATTCATGTCGATCAATAGATCTTGGCTTTCAACAACATCGAACACCATATACGGCAACCTGTACTTCGGAAAACTATACAACAGCACGCGGATCACCTATAACAAAACAACGCCAACACGGCTGCCTGTCTCATTAATCGCCCAGTTTGTTGGGAATCGGCTCGATTACCATAGCAGCAATTCTGTCCCGTTTTTCGAGGATTATAAGCCAGACTACATCATCCAGTCGGAGTATTTCGGGAGTGTCGGGGTAAAGGTGAGCCATACCAATGCGGCAAATATTTCCTGCATGTTTTCCTTCGGCGAAAAATCCGATGACTACTATCAGGTCGATACCTACTATTCGTATGATACGCCTGACAATACTAAATTTCGCTTTGTAAAGGGATCGTTACGGTACGAGAAGCAAACGCTGAACGATAAGCAGTTTGCCACACGGGGTCGGCACCAAGTCATAGTTTTATCGGCATTTACCGGACAAGAAAAGCACGATCCTGGAACTACCGCACCCTCGTTTGCGCGATATAACAATAATCACACGTTTTTTACGGCGTACGTTCATAACGAGAGTTACCATAAGGTTTTTAGCCGGGGATTACGGCTTGGCATTAGGGCCGAGGGGTATTGGACAAATCTGGATTTTTTCGACAATTATAAGGCCACTATATTGAATGTGAATCAGTTTTCTCCAATGACCCATTCAAATACCTTGTTCATGGAAAGGTATAGAGCTGACCGGTACTTTGCTTTGGGCGCAGCTCCGCTATTTATGTTTGGCAAGAGCGTTCACTTAAGGCTGGAAGCATACTACTATCAGCCAATAAGGGTTATTTATTCCGACTCGAATGGTATTCCACATCATGGCGACCTTATGGCCGACAGAAAGCTGATAGGAGTCGGCTCGCTGGTGTATTCATCCCCCATTGGGCCGGTAGCAGCAACGGTTGCATACTTCCCGTCAAATGGCGAAAAACAGCAGCTCTACTTCAATGTAACCTTCGGTTACTCGCTATTCAATCCCAAGGTATTCGATAATTAAGGGGATTAAGCTTGGAGTAAGTTGCGCATTTTCTGGATGAGAACTTCTATCTGGAAGGGTTTGCTAATGTAATCGTCCATTCCCGCAGCTAGGCACTCCTCCCGGTCTCCAAGCAGGGCATTTGCAGTTATGGCAATTATTGGTGTGTGGGAATTGGTGCTCGATTCAATTTCCCTTATTTTTTTTGTGGTTACATAGCCGTTCATAATGGGCATCTGAATATCCATCAGGATTAAATCATACTTGCTGGTTCCAAACTTGTCCAGCGCATCCTTCCCGTTATTGGCAACTTCAATATTTTTAACAAGTTTTTTGAGGCTTAGGATAACAATTTTTTGGTTGATCAGATTATCCTCCACAAGAAGTACGTTGGCTGTGCTCAAATCTGTTCCGTTTGTTGCCTGTTTTTTTTCATGAACCGGTGGCTCAGCATCAACGTTGTTTTTCCCGTTTGTTTGCTTTTTTGCTGTAAAGTTTATTTCTGAGGGCAGTACCCGAATCCTGTAGTTAAAACTTATCGCTACATCATCAGAGGTGAGCTTTACGGTTAGTTTCCCATCATTGGTCTGTACCAGTTTTTTTGTGATGTTGAGGTCCAGCAAATCAATGTAAATCTGGTTACCCGTTGACAGGGACGATTCATTAAGTATTGTTTGAGTATATCCATCATTTATAGGCAGCAGCAACGGGGAATTGCTACTTACCTCAAAGAAGAGTTCGAGTGAATCCGTAGTTTGGTTGCTCTTACTTACTTTGATCTCGATGGAGACCTTGCTGTTACTTTTATTTTTAATAATATTCTCGATGATATTCAGGAGTATCTGTTTTAGTTTAACAGGGTCGCCCAGCACAACTTTGGGCAAACTCTCATCAATCTTAACGTTAAAGTTAACGGTTTGCGATTGTGTGACGAATAGCTTTATGGTGTTGTTTATGGTGTTGTTTAGGTTGAAGTTTATGTTGAGGTCAGATTGGGCATTCGTATCTTCATTGGAGAACTCGGACATGCTGTTAAGCACATTTACAAGGTTATTGGTTGACGCTTGAATGGTATCTATCATGTCCCTGTATTTGTCATCGAGATTTGCACCGGAGAGAATGTTGGAAATAATCATGATGTTGTTTAGGGGGGTACGTATCTGGTGCGATAGTTTGGCCATGTACTCCTCCTTGTGGTTGCTTTCATTTTTGAGCTCCAACAGTAATTTCTCTGTTTCCTGAATTCTTATTACCTTGTATAGGTACAAAAGTGATATTGCGAAAAGGTTTACGGCGTATAGCGCAAGAATCAATACTTTTAGCGAGAGCTTTATTGTTCTGGCATTATTCTGCTCAACAGGAATAAAGAGCACTGCAGCTAAAAATATACCGTAGATAACTGCCATGTAGTTCCCTTTTGAGTAATCGAAAGAAGTTAACGATACTACAGGGAAAAGTAACGCTGCCAGCAGGATCAGAGAGCTGTTTTTACTTACAATTAATGCAGCAAGAAGCGATAAGCCGAAAAATATAGTAACGGCGGGCCCAAAGCTTTTAATTTGACTTTTTGAGAAAATAACCCCCAGTAGAATCACAATTAATACAGCTGTTGCAGAAAGGATTGTGCCGGCAATGTAATCTGAATTACTGTAAGAAATAACGGTAAGTATTGATAGGAAGATTACGGTGGCTACGGCTGCAATGCTAAATTGTATCAACCTGTCCGCGGTATCTTTAGATGTGTTATTGCCAATGTTGAATGAGCAAAATTCTATAAGAGATTTGGCTATTTTCATCGATATAAAATTATATACGGGTTACACCAAAGATAACATAAAAAAGTTTATGACGTTTTTTTTGTTTCATATTTATATTGCCCGGAATGGTTTGGCCTGTAGCGTAAATTATTGGGCTGACCCTTAAGATGTCCATATCTTATTTATAGCTGCCGCAATGGCTAATACTCCTAGCATAAGGATCACTGCTCCTGCAACCTTATTGATCCACCACAGCTGTTTCAGCCTGAATTTGTGCCGGAATAAATTCACTATGGTGCTTAGGGTAAACCACCAGAACGAGCCACCCAGGAATACTCCAACCAGCGCAAGTGACGACGAAGCAAAGTTTTGGTTATGATGCACAATTCCCGAAGCGGC
>JBFXEO010000138.1:0-8082 GCA_050180015.1 Bacteroidales bacterium
CATGATACAACTGCTACAGCCAGCAATACAAAACGTTTCATCGGTACAATATTTTAGTTTACAATAGATTAAGTCGTTTACCGTTGTACCAGCGGGAGCGTTAAACCTGTGAAAACGGCCAGGTAATACTACTAAATGGCATTGATTCTTAACCGGTAAATATCGGAATAAATAATACATTCCACTCCCATCAGCTGTTCACACCTGCAAACATGGAAAAAACTGCCCTTTTGACCATTAAATCCAGATTTGGTTTAAATGTACCAATAGTTGATGATAAACAACACTATTCCACGTTTTTAAAAGTATAAGACACCTTTACCGTTTGCCATTAAATCAGCGGTATAAAACACAATTAACATAAAATCTACTATATTTACCCTGCCGTTTGGTTTTATTAGCGTAAAAGATTCAGGGGTGTTTTATTGCCGTTACTTTTGATAAGTCATTTATTTTTTATTACTTGCATTAAACTTTTGCCAATCAGTAAAATGTCAACATATAGATTACTAAAAAGATTTTTTGTACTGTTCCTGTTAATTTTTGTATTCGGTTGTAAGGGCAATAAAGATAAAGAGCCTTCGGTTACCGTGAATTCAATAGATACCCTTTCAACGCTAATCAAGTTTGAAAATTCCGTTTTCCCGCTTCCCTCTCCGTGGCAGCTATCATCATTAATCAAAAAGCTAGATTTACCGTACAACGAAAACTACCTGAACAAACCCGATAAGTACCAGCGGTACAGCACCTCTTTTAAGCAATCGCTAAACCTTGGCGTTTACGGGGCCGATTTAAGCTACCTGAATATCTACGAAAAAACACAGGAATCCATCAACTACCTTGGATCCATAAAAAAGTTGAGCGAGCAGCTGGGAATAACCCAGTCATTTGATCCTAAAGTTTTTGAATCCATTGAAGAAAATATTGACAGGCGCGACTCATTGACCAGAATTATGGCCAAAGCTTATGCAAACTCCGACCTCTACCTTAAAACCAACGATAGGGACGACATCGGTGCGCTAATTATTACCGGGGGATGGGTAGAGGGTATGTACATCCTGACCCAAATTGTGATGGGTAACAACCACCGAGACATTATCAATAGAATTGGGGAGCAAAAGCACCCGCTCGACAACCTGATTGAACTGCTCACGCCTTTCTACTACAAATCGAATGAATTTTCAACAATAATTGATGATTTAATAGACATTGCATACGAGTTTGATGGCATAATTTATTCCTACACCTACCGCGAACCCAAGGTTGATCCTGCCAATAAGCTAATAATAATCAACAGCCAATCCAGGGTCATAATGTCGGAATACCACGTTCAAATCATTAGTAAGAAAATTGGAGCCTTAAGAAACAGAATTGTTGAATAACCTACGAAATATGCTAAAACAATTTACCATTTTTCTATCACTCAGTATCCTTTTACCAATTTACGGTTTTACCCAAATTGAGCAGCTGGAAAATATCTGCTCGTTATATTTCCCGCCCGAGTATATTACCGATGGGCAGGAATACTTTTCGCCGCTTAAGCCCGATCAGAAAATTGAATTTAGAACCACCTTTTTTGGAGATAATACCTACAGAATTGTGGCCTGTACCAATGTCAGAAAAGGAAACCTGGTATTCTCGGTATTCGATACCGACAAAAATTTACTGTTCACCAACGAAAGTTTTGACTATTCACCCTACTGGGATTTACAGCTAAAATCAACAATAACCTGTGTTATTCAGGTTGATGTTAAAAATACTAAGTTTATTCCGGGATATGTAATGCTGCTAATTGGGTTTAAACAGTAGCGTTTACCAGCTAGTAACAACAAAAAGTAACGTGAATGAGCGAGTCGATTCTAAAAGCGTTAATGCAACTTTTTGCTATAATTGCACGACCGTTAACAGGCGACGAACCTGAAGGAAGTGACTATGGCGACAGGCGTAGGGTTGTTGAAGAATTCCTCAAAAATCAGCTAAACCAGGAGTTGGTTGTAGAATACCTGCAAGTTTTTGATTACTACTATAATCTCTACCAGGAAAAGCAGAGCGAAAAATCGAAATCCCAAAAAAGAACCTCGTCAAGCTCTGTTCGGGTGCTGAAAATCTGCGCACAAATTAACGAGGAACTCATTCAGCAGCAAAAAATTGTTGTACTGATAAAATTGATGGAGTTTGTTAAACCCGAGGATGGTGAAGTTACAGAGCAGGAAATGGCTTTTATCTCAACTGTAGCCGAAACATTTTATGTTCCCGAACAGGAATTTACGCTGCTTAAAAACTTTGTACTTACACCCTTCAACCAAATCCTAGACCATCCCAACATTCTGGTTATCAATAACGATAAGAATTATGAAAAGCTGGGGATCAAGCATATATACTCCGAGAATATTCTGGATGAACTCAAGATTGTCTTTGTTGAATCGGCAAATATCCTGTTCCTACGCTACCAGGGAAATTATGAGCTTTACCTGAACGGGCATTTACTGCAAAGCGACAAAATTTTCGTCCTGAATAACGGATCGTCCATCAGAAACTCAAAGATTAAACCCATTTACTTTAGCGATATTGTTGGGCGTTTTGCACAGGATAAGATCAAGGAGCGAATTGTTTTTGATGTTCAGGGTATAGAGTACCATTTTAAAAATGGGAAAATTGGTTTGCACCACATGTCGTTTACCGAAGAATCGGGCCATCTGATTGGCATCATGGGAGCTTCGGGCGCAGGCAAGTCCACCCTGCTTAACGTGCTAAACGGAAGTGAAAAACCATCGCTGGGGAATGTCCGCATCAATGGCATAGATATTCACAACCAGAAAGATATGGTTGAGGGCCAAATCGGTTTTGTATCGCAGGACGATTTACTTATCGAGGAGCTGAGCGTGTACCAAAACTTATACTACAATGCCAAACTCTGTTTTGACAATCACTCCGCCCAGCAGCTTAACGAAACGGTGAACAGAATGCTCATGAACCTTGGTTTGTTTGAAATTAAGGACATGAAGGTAGGATCGCCCCTCAACAAAAAGATAAGCGGAGGACAGCGTAAACGTTTAAACATAGCCCTGGAGTTGATCCGCGAACCGGCCATCCTGTTTCTCGACGAGCCAACATCGGGGCTCAGCTCACGCGATTCCGAAAACATACTCGACCTCCTAAAGGAGTTAACCATTAAGGGAAAGCTGGTTTTTGTAGTTATTCATCAGCCCTCATCGGATATCTTCAAGATGTTCGATAAGCTGCTAATACTCGATACTGGCGGTTACCTTATATATAATGGCGACCCCATTGAATCAATCATATACTACAAATCACGGGTTCAACACGCCAACTGGAACGAGAGTGAATGTACGCTATGCGGTAACGTTAATCCCGAGCAAATTTTCAACATTGTTGAGGCAAACGTGCTCGACGAATACGGGAATCCCACCCGCGCCAGAAAAATAAACCCCTCGGAATGGAACCAGCACTACAAAAGGCTCTTTGCCGAATCATCGAAGCGAAACGATACTCCCACAACGCTCCCTCAAATCCATTTTAAAATTCCCGGATGGTTTAAGCAGCTGTCCATTTTCGTTAAACGTGATGTTTTGTCCAAGCTGGCCAACACCCAGTATGTAATCATAAACGCATTTGAAACACCGCTGCTGGTATTTATTCTGGCCTACATCATCAAGTTTCATAACGTTGATGTTTCCAACAAGGTGGGATATACCTTTCTTGACAACAGCAACATCCCCGTTTACCTGTTCATGTCTGTTATTATTGCCATATTTATTGGGCTAACCGTGAGTGCAGAGGAAATAATCAGGGATAGGAAAATACTAAAACGCGAAGCATTCCTCAACCTCAGCTGGTCCAGCTACCTGATGTCAAAAGTTGTTATACTCTTGGCCCTATCGGCGTTTCAGGCATTTGTTTTTGTGCTTATCGGCAATTCAATCCTGGAGGTAAGGGGAATGTACTTTGAATACTGGCTGGTACTTTTCAGCACCTGGTTTTCTTCAAATATGCTTGGGCTGGTAATCTCAGACAGCTTTAAATCGGTAGTTACCATCTACATACTAATACCCTTTTTAGTTATCCCCCAAATTATACTCAGCGGCATTATTGTTAAGTACGAAAAACTAAACCCAACTATTTCATCGCCGAGCAACATCCCCTTTTACGGCGAAGCCATAGTTGCCCGCTGGGCGTACGAAGCACTCGCCGTTTACCAGTTCACTGAAAACAAGTACGAGAAACCCTTCTATAAGTTTGATGAAGCCATGAGTATATCGGATTTTAAAAGGAATTACTGGCTAAAATCGCTCCAGAACAAAATAGACTATTGCTCCCGCAGCATAAACAACCCGGAAAAACCGGAGGAATTTAGTGCATCGCTAAGCCTTATTGAAAACGAATTTGTTAAGGAGATGACTTCGCCCCGAAGCTCTGGGCTAATTTTTAGCAAATACACCCAAATAAATTCCAACGATATTACCCCCGAACTTTTGGAAGAAATGAGCCAGTACCTCGAGATGGTCAGGAAATACTATGTGAAACTCTACAACAAAGCCAGCGGCGAAAAAGATCGGCTAATATCAAGGCTGCAGGTTACGCCCGGGGGCAAGGCACAATTCCTTGACCTTAAGCGGAAATACCATAACGAAAGCTTAAGCGATTTTGTCCGGAATTCCGGAGAAGTTGAGCGAATTATTGAGTATAACGGGCAGCTAATCCAAAAAATAGATCCCATATTTCTTTACCCCACCTCCAAGTTCATCCGTTCTCATTTTTATGCACCGGTAAAACCGGTACTTGGATACTACGTCGGAACATTTTGGGTTAATATTTTTGTAATTTGGTTTTCAAGCGCGATGCTATACATAGCATTATACTACCGGTTGCTAAAACGGCTGCTCGATACGGCCGAAGAACTTGGCAGCGACAAGGACGAGTAAAAAACGAAAGGGGTCTTTAAAACCCCTTTATCATAGCCAAGCCTGCAATTAATTTATTTAGATGTTGTCAAAAGATGACCATTGATTGACCTCAATCGACAATCTGAATCATTTTGAATGGCACCTTAATTATAGATTCGTAATCTTCCCCTGCTTCCAGCATATCCTCATCATCCTCCTCGTAGTACCAGTTAATAACAACATCGTTTGAGTTCTTCTTAAGCATCTCTAGCTTCTTAAATACATCAAGAATACACTTGGACGACGCGGTATTAAAGTACTCCAACCTAATGTTGACGACTGTTTTACCCGAAGGGCTCTTAGCATACTCATCCAACCAATCAACAATTGGCTTGTAAAATTCAACAGAATTTTCGGGAATTGATCTACCCTTAATTTCAACTACCCCGTTATTATGATCCATAGAAACAGTTGGGGTTTTGGATGTTCCTTCGATGTTTATTAGCTCCATGGTAACAAAATTTACATTACTCGGTTATTGACACATTAAGGTTAAAAAAAACGTAATCCTGACCGTAAGAAGAAAACTGGTACTCCAACTTATTCCCCGTTTTACGGGCCATATCTATTAGCCCTAAACCCCCACCCCCTTTTTCGGAAAACGTCTGATTATTCAGAACAAATTTATAAAAATCTTTTAATTCTTCTTTCGATAGCGAATTTATCTTGTCAATTTTCTCCTTCAGAACTTTACTTTTGGCCAATTTAACCATATTTCCGGTTGATATTCTATAGCCGGTATCGGTTTTTGACAGTACAAATGCCCCAAAGCCTTGATTTCCCTCACTATCCTGAAAGTTATCTACATGGTGGTATAGATTCTGTAAACATTCTACCAGTACATTGTATAATTTTTTCCGGACAAGGCTATGATGCTCCGGGGATTCATCAAGCTTTACCTCAACCAAACCCAGTGTATCGGCAATAACATTGGCGTTAATAACTCCTTTGTAAGCAACAATAATATCACCTTTATGCATTTGTGCATAGCGCTGATTTAAAAAATCACTCATGGGTAAGTGCTGTTTTTTAACCTGCAAGCTGTTTATTATTATTACCTATAACAAATATACTAAATTTTATTATGTACCAAATATTATTAAGAATTGATTATCAAATATTACAGCTAAACAAAGAATTGGTTTCCGGTGAGCGACGCCGTTATTTGAGCCTTCTATAATTCATCCCTACACCCAGCGTGCTATCTAGTAAAACGAAAAACCGGGAGGTTTCCCGGTTCAAATTCTATTAATACTTGCCTTTGTACTTTTCCTTAACACTCCCGGTGTACATAGAAAATCGCTGGTATTTACACTCCAGCGCACCGTTTAAAAGCGTTAAACGCTTGGATGCCCTAAGCCCAAAGCTCTTTAAAGCGTCCACGTTGGAGCTGATCAGCCAAATATCGTATCCAGGGTATTTTTGCTTAAAGCAATCGCCCAGCTGCGCGTAAAAAGTTTCTATTTGCTCCCGCCGCAATCTTTCGCCGTAGGGGGGGTTGGTTACTACTACACCGCCGTTACCGGCCGGTGGGACAAAGTCGAAAATTGATGACACTTGAATATCAACCTTTTTTTGCAGCCCAGCATTCTTAATATTCTGTATTGCCGACTCAACAGCACGCCGGGAAATATCTCTACCGATAATGCTGTGGTTAAATTCACGCTCCATGCTGTCATCGTTATAAATACTTTGCAGCAGATCATCGTCAAAATCGAGCCAATTCTCAAACCCAAAATGCTGACGGAATACGCCAGGGGGGATTCCGTAGGCAAGCAAGGCTGCCTCAATGACAATGGTACCCGACCCGCACATGGGATCAATGAAATCGGAGTTTCCGTTCCAACCCGATAGCATAATTAGGCCTGCCGCCAGTACCTCGTTAATGGGTGCCGTATCCTGCAACTCTCTGTAGCCCCGCCGATGAAGCGATTCTCCCGATGAGTCGAGAGCGATTGTACAAACATCGTCGTTCACATGGACATGAAACTGAATGTGAGGGTTCTTGGGATCTACAAAGGGTCGTTTGCCAACCCTATCGCGGAATTG
This sequence comes from Bacteroidales bacterium, assembly GCA_050180015.1. Lineage (GTDB taxonomy): Bacteria > Bacteroidota > Bacteroidia > Bacteroidales > Tenuifilaceae > JBFXEO01. Next base: position 7,014 of record JBFXEO010000138.1, read on the forward strand.
GTCGGCTATGGCATCTTTCAGCTTTAGTGCAACATACCTGGAATGGAGAAAATGCTCAGAGTTTACGACGCTATCAACGGCAAACTTATGGTTCAGCTCCATGACCGACGACCAGTCAAACTTTTTGGCATTCCCGTAAAATTCCTCTACGGTACGCGCGCTAAACGTGTATATTGGTTTAAGAACCCGAATGGCTGTTCGTAGCCTAAAGTTCGATTGGTAAAGTAATTCTTTATCTCCAAGGTAGCTAACCGATCGGCAGCCAACGGTAATATTTTCAGCTCCAAGTTGTTTTAATTCATCGGCCAACACCTCCTCCAAACCCTGAAAGGTTTTGGCTATCATCTCAAATTTTTCAGCCATAGAAATAAGCTATTGTTCTACTTTTTGGGTTTTGCCTTGGTAATAAGCGGTTTACCATTGGTTTTCTGATCGGCAAAGGCTTTAAGTATTACTTCTGCATCGGTAAACGGAACGGTTATGAAGGAGAAATCGTCCCGAACATTTATGTCATCAATCTTGTTATCGGGGATTTTAACCTCGCGGCGGATAAACTCCGACAATTTTTTAGGTGACATGCCGTCGTTACGGCCCAACCCGATGAAAAGACGGGTAGTACCCTTTGTGTCGACCCTAAACGACCGTATTTCGGAATAGTTAGAAACATCGAGCTGTGATTTGAATGCCAAGCGTAAAAGAGCTGCAAGTGCAACTTCGGGGCTGTTGGTTTCTATTAAATCTTCGGCCATCCCCAAATAATCGGAGTAGCTTCCCTGTTTGACAATTTCAAACAGCTCTTCTTTAATTTTCTCCTTCTTCACCGCAACAATATCCTGTGCGTTCGGGAGTATTTCCTTACGGATATTGACCTTTGTAGCTTTCTGGACGTAGTTTAACTTACGGTACTCCTCTGCCGATACAAATGTGATTGCGGTCCCCTGCCTGCCAGCCCTTCCGGTACGGCCTATCCTATGAATGTAGGATTCAGGATCCTGAGGCAGGCTGTAATTAATAACGTGGGTAAGATCCACTATATCAATACCGCGGGCCGCTACATCGGTAGCAACCA
>JBFXEO010000139.1:0-7992 GCA_050180015.1 Bacteroidales bacterium
CAACCACGTCATTATATCCCACTAAATTCTACAATGGCACTACAAAATCATAATGAGGCCATTTCATATTTCTATGCAGGTTTTCATTATGGAAGCCTAACACTGCGCTGCTTAAAAATTGGATAATTCCAGAAACTCCAACATGGGCGCGTCATAATGACCTAGAATTAACTCGCCGTGTGTCATTGTGGCACAACCATGTAAATGGCAACCCGTTTGATGTATTCAGAATCGTTATAAAATATCAATATATGAATCTGAATAATTTCACGATCAAATCACAGGAAGCCATTCAAAAAGCTTTCGAAATTGCACAGGGATACGGTCATCAGGCCATTGAACCTGCACATATCTTAAAGGGTGTTTTAGATCAATCCGACAATATCACAGGATTCTTACTCCGAAAACTGGGTACTAATCCCTCTACATTCGAAACAGTGCTGAACCGAATACTCGATTCGTACCCAAAGGTCTCGGGGAGCGAACAGTACCTTAGTACAGCATCAAGCAAAGCATTGCAAAAGGCAACGGAATATAGCAAAAGCATGGGCGATCAATTTGTTTCCACTGAGCATATTTTGCTGGGATTAATTAACGGTGGCGATCAGGTTGGGCAAATGATGAAGGATGCCGGCATAACCGAAAAGGAAATGAAGCTGGCAATTAATGAGCTACGTAAGGGTGCCAAAGTCGATTCCCAAACGGCCGAAGATACCTACAACGCGCTAAATCGGTTTGCAATTAATTTAAACGAGATGGCCCGAAACGGTAAACTTGACCCCGTTATTGGCCGCGACGATGAGATTAGGCGTGTTCTGCAAATACTTTCGCGTAGAACAAAGAATAACCCCATACTAATAGGAGAACCGGGTGTCGGTAAAACGGCCATCGCCGAGGGAATAGCCCATCGTATTGTAAATGGCGATGTCCCTGAAAACCTTAAAACCAAACAGCTTTTTTCGCTCGATATGGGAGCGTTGGTTGCCGGAGCCAAGTACAAAGGGGAATTCGAGGAGCGATTAAAATCCGTGGTAAACGAGGTAATCACTTCCGATGGTGAGATAATTCTGTTTATCGATGAAATCCATACTTTGGTTGGTGCCGGAAAAAGTGAAGGCGCAATGGATGCCGCCAACATTTTAAAACCTGCATTGGCACGGGGCGAACTACGGGCCATTGGTGCAACAACATTCAACGAGTACCAAAAATATTTCGAAAAAGACAAGGCACTTGAGCGTAGGTTCCAAAGCATTGTGGTTGACGAACCACAGCCGATGGATGCCATATCGATACTCCGTGGTTTGAAGGAACGTTATGAGAGCCATCACAAAGTGAGAATTAAGGATGAGGCAATTATTGCCGCGGTGGAGTTTTCCAACCGGTATATCACCAATCGATTCTTACCCGACAAGGCAATTGACCTGATTGATGAGGCTGCCGCTAAACTTAGACTGGAAATGAACTCGGTTCCCGAAGATATCGATGAGATTGAACGTAAAGTCAAACAGCTGGAGATTGAACGCGAAGCTATTAAGCGCGAGGGGGACAAGCTAAAGCTCGACGAATTGTCAAGGGAAATTGCCGAGCTGAACGAGGAAAGAACCAAGTTAAGGGCAAAATGGCAAAACGAAAAGAATATCATTGATAGTATTCAAAAAGATAAGCAGAATATTGAACAATTCCGCTTTGAAGCCGAAGAGGCCGAACGAAGAGGCGATTACGGGAAAGTTGCCGAAATCCGATACGGAAAAATTAAGGAAGCCGAAGCAAGTATCGAAAAACTGATGACCGATCTTAAAGCCGTTCAGTCTAGCTATGCCCTGATAAAGGAGGAAGTTGATGCCGAAGATATTGCAGAGGTTGTTTCACGTTGGACAGGCGTACCCGTAAACAGAATGCTGCAAAGCGAAAGGGAAAAACTCCTCTCGCTGGAACAGGAGTTGCATAAACGAGTAGTAGGGCAGGATGAGGCCATCGCAGCAGTTTCCGATGCGGTTCGTAGAAGCCGTGCCGGCCTGCAGGATACCAAACGGCCAATTGGATCGTTCATATTCCTGGGAACAACAGGTGTGGGAAAAACGGAACTTGCCAAAGCGCTGGCGGAATTCCTTTTCAACGATGAAAACCTGATGACCCGAATTGATATGAGCGAATACCAGGAGCGCCATTCCGTATCGCGGTTGGTAGGAGCGCCCCCCGGGTATGTGGGTTACGATGAAGGTGGTCAGCTAACTGAGGCGGTAAGGCATAAACCTTACTCGGTTGTGCTGCTCGACGAGATTGAAAAAGCACATCCCGATGTTTTCAACATCCTGTTACAGGTTCTGGAAGATGGCAGGTTAACCGATAACAAGGGGCGCACGGTCGATTTCAGGAACACCATCATCATTATGACATCCAATATAGGTTCGCACATCATTCAGGAAAACTACTCGGCAATTAGCGGTAAAAATTCCGATGAGATTCTTGAACGAACTAAACTACAGGTAATGGAATTGCTGAAACAAACCATTCGTCCTGAGTTTATCAACAGAATTGACGATATTATAATGTTTACGCCGCTTAACCGCGATCAAATCAAACAGATTGTGCTAATGCAGTTCAGCCACATTAAGGATAGGCTCTCGCAAAGCGACATCAGTATTGAGATAACCGATAGTGCCGTTGATTGGATTACCAGTACCGGATTTGATCCGACTTACGGGGCTAGGCCAATTAAACGTTTAATGCAGAAGACCATTCTTAACGAGCTTTCAAAGCAAATACTTGCCGGAGAAGTTGATAAGGGAAAAACAATAGCTATTGATTATTTCGGAGAAGATACTTTAGTGTTTCGTTGATGGTTAATGGCTGAAAAACTGTGAGTAAAGAAACAAGGGATGACAATTCCAAAATTGTCATCCCTTTTATTTTTGGTAGCATTTAAACAAACACGCCATTCTCAATAAACAGCTGACAACTATCAGCTAAAAAGACTATCTTTATTGATCGTGAGAAAATAGCTGACAAATGAGCAAACTCGTTGTATATAAAGCATCTGCCGGTTCAGGAAAAACTTTTAGGTTGGCTGCCGAATACATTAAAATGGTGGCGACCAATCCACTTGCCTATAGAAAAATACTTGCAGTTACTTTTACCAACAAGGCCACCGCCGAAATGAAAGAGCGAATTCTGTTGGAACTATTCAAATTATCGAATGGAACAGAATCGGCAATGCAGGACTTGCTGGTAAACGAAACGGGCTTATCGTTAAACACCTTAAGGCAAAATGCCAAGGAAGCCCTATCCAACATACTCCACGACTACTCAATGTTTAGCGTTAGCACCATCGACAGCTTTGTGCAGCGGGTAATCCAAAATTTACTTTGGGAAATTGGATTCCACGGAAACAGTGAGCTCCGATTGGAGTATGGGTTAATTGTAGAAAGGGCTGTTGACCGTTTGCTCGATAGTAGTGCCAACAATGTGGAGCTTTTTGACCGCTTCCAGAGGTTGATGTATGAGCAAATGGAGGAGGATAAGAGTCCTGATATTCGTAAGATGCTCATTAAGCTGGGGCTACAACTATACTCAGAACAGTTCCGGTTGCTGGGTAAGGAGCAAATGGAGCTGATGGCAAGCAAAGAGCTGATCGATGCCGTTGCGGGGTACTCTGGGGCTAAGATTGAGGAAATTGCAGGGGGGATCAATTCAAGAGGGTTGATGCTGATAGACGAAATTGCTGACAACGGGTTCAACCCCGATGATTTTTCTTACGGCATGTCGGGTGTTTACGGCTCTATTGTGAAAGCATCCCGGTTTCGCGCTTACGATGAAATCTTTGAAATAGGGAAAAGAACCCTCAGCGCCCTCGAAGTTGTTAGCGGCGATAGCTGGATTACCCGTGACTTTGAAAGAAAAAATCCCACACGCGCTGGCCAGCTAAAAGGATTGATAGAATCAAGGTTCCACGATCAACTTTTTGGAATAGTTCAATTCATTGAGGATAACCAATCGGAGTATTATACCGCGCTATCGGTTAGTAAGAATTTGGATACGCTTATTGTTTTCAACGATATTCGCGAAAAAATCAGGGAAATACTTGTCGAGGAAAATGCCATGATTTTGGCCGATAGCGGCCCGCTTCTCCGGGAATTCATCAAAGGGAACGATGCCCCGTTTGTTTACGAAAAAATTGGAACCCGTTACGATTGCTATATGCTGGATGAGTTTCAGGATACATCGGTGATTCAGTGGCATAACTTTAAGCCGTTAATTGGCAGTAGCTTATCGCAGGATGAGTTTAGCATGGTGGTAGGCGACGTTAAACAGGCCATTTACCGCTGGCGTAACAGCGATTGGCGAATTCTTGCCAACCAAATTGACGGTGATTTTGCCGTTGATGTGCGCAACTTGCTGAAGAATCATCGGAGCAGGTTTCACATTGTACAATTCAACAATAGCTTTTTTTCAAAAGCATCGGAGCTTCTGGTTGATTGGACCAAAAATATTTGTGGTAGTAACGTTTCGGAAGAGTTACTATCATTGGCTGCAAAGGCTTACGAAAACCCAGCACAGGAATGTGCCCTTGGGAATAGCAGCGATGGATTTGTTGAGTTTACCCATTTTACATCCAATGATAGTAATGTTGAGGATGAACTTTTGTACCAAAAGTTTGAAAAATTAGTTCCCGATTTGGTGAGGCGGGGATACCGTACCGGCGATATTGCCATATTGGTAAGGAAGAAGGAGGAGGGCAAGCGTATTGCCAGCATCCTGCTATCGCTTAAGAATAAACATCCCGAGCAAGCCCAACTTTTTAATGTTGTAAGCCAGGATGCGCTGCGGCTAAACGCATCGCACGCTGTGCAGCTTTGCATTGCCGCCATGAGGTTAATACTAAACTCGGCCGATAGCCTGGCTGCTGGAATTCTATCAAAGGAAATTATGGTATTGGGAGAGCAGCCCATCGACTGGGAGTTTACCTTTCTGCGATTTAGTATTGATGCTGAAAAGCAATGGCTGGCCAGCTTAACGAATTTACCGCTGGTTGCTGCATTTGAATCCATTCTTAAACGTTACAACCTACAAAATTTATCGAGGGAGTTACCGTACCTTGCCCTGCTACAGGAGCAAATTATGGAGATAACAAAGACCGGGGCCATAGCGCTGTCCTACTTTTTGGAATGGTGGGATAGCAAGGGTTCTGGCCTCACATTGTCGATGCCGGAGTCGGGCGATGCCATCAACATTATGACAATCCATAAATCAAAAGGGCTCCAATTTCCCATTGTAATTGTACCCTATGCCAGTATAGATCTGTTTAGGCAGGATACCTGGAAGTTACTTTGGCTAAGCACGGCAAAATCACCATACTCAAAGTACCCCCTATACCCAATATCATACGCAAAATATCTTTCTAAAAGCGAATTTAAGGCCGATTACCTGGAAGAAAAGGTACAAACAATGGTGGATAATCTGAATCTGCTCTATGTTGCATTTACTCGTCCGGAGGACGAGTTGTACGCATTTACAAGCTCCCTGAAGGTGAACGATGAAACCAGAACAACGGCCGATATTATTCTACCAATTTTGGCGCAAATGGATGCCAACATTAATGATTTTGATGATAAGGAGCTATCGGTACATATCAGGGAGTATAGCTTTGGAAAATCAGCGGGTCTGGTTGCTCCCAAATCTTTAAAAAACGAAGGAGAAGCAACCGTTTGGATGCTCAACAGTTATTCTGTCAGCGATGAGTTGCCCAGAGTTGCCCGGCAGCTGGAAGCCGTTGAGTTTTTTAGGGATTCTCCATCGCCAGTCGTTGCCGGTATTGAGCATGGTAAGCTGATGCATAGGCTATTCTCGTTGATAGGTACAGCCACTGACGTGGACAATGCCCTGCAAACACTTCAGGCAGAAGGGCTAATTCCGGCAAGTCAGGCTGGTACACTCCACGGGTATATAATGCAGCTGCTTGGTGCACAGCCCTTTTCCGATTGGTTTTCAGGACGCTGGGCCGTACGAAACGAATGCGAAATACTAACCGGGAATTCAGCCATTTTCCGTCCGGATAGAGTGATGATGCTGGACGGCCAAGCAATTGTACTCGATTACAAGTTTGGCGAGCAGCTGCCAGCCCATCGGGTGCAGGTAAAGAACTACATCCAGCTTATCAAAAACATGGGATACTCCGGCGTACAGGGATACCTCTGGTATGTTGATAGCGGAATACTGCTTAATGCGTGCGGATAGGAAGGCCTATCAATATCAACAGTTAAACCTAATGAACAAAATCGGTATCCAATCCATAATTTTCTTTAACTTCGACAAAATTATTGTCAAACAAAATTTTAACCCACATCATGAGGAAATATTTCTTATTGCTGATGATTCCAATTCTTGCATCGTGCGGTGCAAAGGGGCCAAAGGAAGCTATATTGGCCGGTAAGTTTTTTAACTCGGAAGATACCGTAGTTTACGTTGCCAGTAAGGGAGCTGCCGATACCGTTTATCTGGATAAAAATGGTGAATTTAAATTCAAGGTTATGCTTGATAAGCCCCAGCTGTTTAGCTTGAATATTTCCAGAACCCAGACGTTGGCTTACCTTGCTCCGGGCGATAGCAGCTATGTTGAGTTTGATGTAACCGCCCAATCCGATGGGCCTGCTTTTTCAGCCGATTGCAGGGTTGCAAATACGAATATCTTTAAAAGCAATATGGCTTTCAGAGATATAATGGGTAATTGGCGTGAAATTTTTGGATTGAATGCCGAGCAATTCGACAGGAAAATAGATTCCATCCAGCAAATTTTAAGTACACTAGCAGGCTCTATTAAAGGAGAGTCCAAAAGTATGGTAGAGCTGGAAAAAGCTAGGGTAAAGTATGCAATTCTTAACCTGAAAATTAACTACCCCGACTACTTTGCCTATTTAAACGACCAGGAGGTTAACCCCGATAGTATTGATTACTCCTACCTCGACGGTGTTGATATTAATAATGCCGATCACCTTATGTTCGACGACTATTTAAATATTATAAATACCTATGTGCAATCCAAATTCAATAAAATGCTGGACTATAAAGAAATTTCTAAAGAGCCGGCGAAGGATCGCTTACCATGGGAGTTTATGGCAATAGATAGTTTAGTTGACAACCAAACAGTACGCGATTACCTCAAAATGAACAGAATGATGGAAGATTTGGATTACGGTAACTTTTATGAATTGGATGGCGTAGTCCAGAAATATTTTGATGGTTGTCAAACTCTAAAGTATAAGGAAAAGGTTAGCTCAAAGTTCTGTACAAAAATGATTCTAGCTCCGGGGAAACCCGCCCCGGTATTCCGGTATTCCGATATAAACGGGAAGGAATATTCCCTTGAGGATTTCCGGGGAAATTTGGTTTATATTGATTTTTGGGCTACGTGGTGTGGCCCCTGCCGATATGAATTACCATACCTTAAAACTTTGGAAAAAGATTACCATAGCAAAAAGGTTGTTTTTGTAAGTATTTCCCTGGACGACAACAAGTCTGCTTGGGAAAAAATGGTTAAGGAACAGGATATGAAAGGTGTTCAACTATACGGCGAAGGAGCTTGGAATTCATTTGTTGCCAAGAGTTATCAAATTCGGGGTATTCCAACCTTTTTCCTTATTGATGCCAATGGCAGCATACTAAAACCCAACGCACCACGTCCGTCGTCGGATGAGATACATTCAGTACTCGATGAAAATCTGTTGAAGTTATAGCTATACTAAGGTTTTGTGGGCACGCATCGTTCTGGTGCGTGCTTTAACCACCTTCAAAGAAGATTTTACAAGCAACCTTGCCCAAAAATGGCTATGAGCGGATATAAGAAGATATTGCATGAAATATATTATCATGTGTACCACATAATTTGGACATCGCAATATCGGTATAGAGTACCCTGTTAGACCTAGGATGCAAGTAAAGGATAAAAAGTGATCTGCTCGGGCTTTGCCTGGGTCTTTCTATTTTTGCAGGCTATGC
>JBFXEO010000140.1:0-7958 GCA_050180015.1 Bacteroidales bacterium
AAGACAAAAGCCATGATTTCCAGCACATCGCGTAGCTTGTTGTATGCAGCTTTTTCATCGTCGTTGGTCAGGTTCTGTTCGTATAGATTTGGATAGTCGAGCAAAACAATCGATGGGTTTCCTTTGAATTCAGGAAGTATTGTTGATAATTCTTTGTCGAGACAGATTACAAAATCGAATGGATTATCGATAATATCCTTTAACCCTTTTGATTTGTAACGCGTAATATCAATCACTGCATCCATCATGGAGCTGGCTGCTTTCATGTCCAATTCCACCGGATTAAAGCCAGCACTTTTCACCTCGGCTACCCCTTTCCCGTAGTAGCTGAGCCACCCTTCAGCCATTTGCGAACGACAGGCATTATGCCTGGAAATTACCAGTATGCGCTTCATCCCGTATTTGTTTGGTTATTAACTAAATGTAGCTAATATTTAAAAGCAAGTCAAATAATTTAATTGCTTTCAAATTTACGCCTGTTGCTGAGATTTCCATGCTGGGTATTATGGCAACACAATTTTTTTTAACTTATTATGTTTATCATTGTGAGTTTTATATTTCAACCGGTTACTTTTGAAGTGATTTTATAAAAATACGGGTAATTAATGAATCTTTTGGTCCAAACTTGCAGCAAATCTTTCCCAAGGTTAATTTTTTATATATCTGTTTTTTTGTTTATTCTTATAGCACGCCCAGGTTTTTCGCAAGCACAGCAAAACTACCTTGTAGGCATTATAACAGATACGTTGAAACGGCCCATACCCAATGTTAGCGTTATTGTAGAGGGAACAAGCCTGGGTACGTCAACCGACGAAAACGGTAGGTTCAAGCTTCAGCCCCAGCTAAAGCAGAATACCATAGTAAAAATATCATGCTTGGGCTATCAAACGGAATACTTTACCGTTAAGCTGACAGCAGGTAAACGCTTCGAGGAGTTACTCGCTGTTCTTAAACCGGTGTCGCAGAGCATTGAGGGGGTTTACGTTTCTGCAAGTCAAGGACGTTTGGGGAATATCGAAAGAATAACCGTAAAGGATATTGGCTATTTGCCAAACATCTCCGGAAATTTTGAGTCAATCATTAAGGCTATTCCGGGTGTATCATCATCGAATGAGCTGAGCTCGCAATATACGGTACGGGGTGGAAATTACGATGAGAATTTGGTGTATGTTAACGGTATTGAAATATTTCGGCCATTCCTAATCCGGTCAGGACAGCAGGAAGGGTTGAGTTTTATCAACCCCGATATGGTTTCATCGGTAGAATTTTCTGCGGGTGCATTTAATGCTGAATTTGGCGATAAAATGTCGTCGGTGCTAAATGTGCGCTACCGTAAACCAACGTCATTCGAAACAGTTGCTGCCACCAGCCTGATGGGGGCAAATGTTACCACCGAAGGTGTTATACTCAACTCAAGGTTTTCGTACATAACGGGGTTTCGGTACAAAACATCGCGCTACATGCTTAACACGCTCGACGATAAAGGTGATTATATGCCTACTTTTATGGACTGGCAGGGCCTGTTTACCTACGAGTTGCACCCCGGGCTTACGGTTAGCCTGCTGGGGAATTACTCGGGGAATAGCTACCGCTTTGAGCCCGATGTCCGTGAAACCCGCTTTGGTGTTTACAGCAGTACAATGCAGATTAAAATATTTTACGAGGGCCAGGAAAAGGATAAATTCCAAACGGCGTTGGGCGCGTTGATGGCTGAGTTTAGGCCAACATCGGTGCTATCGCTGAAGCTATTCTCGGCCAATTATTTTAACTACGAAAAGGAGACTTACGACCTGCTTGGGCAGTATTACCTCAACGAACTGGATAATTCGCTGGGCTCATCAACCTATGGCGATAGCCTGATAAATGTAGGTGTAGGCGGATTTCTCAATCATGCAAGAAATTATTTGGATGTTCAGGTCTCCTCGTTGGGCCACGTAGGCCAGTACCAGGCGGGTAAATCGAGGTTAAAATGGGGTGCCCAGGTGCAGAAGGATAAGTTTGACGATGAACTGGTTGAATGGGAGCTGGTTGACTCGTCCGGATACTCACTGCCTTACGATGGCGATAGTGTTGGACTGGCATCATCCCTACGCTCGAAAAGAAAGTTGGATATCATTCGGTCGGCTGCATTTGTTCAGGCCGATATTGGTTGGAACGCTGGAAATTTTAAGTTGTTGTCAACGTTGGGCTGTCGGTTTACCTACTGGGATTTTAACGATGAATTTCTGGTAAGCCCGAGGGTGTCTGTTTCGGTGGTTCCCCTGGACAATAGGAATATTGAGATCCATTTTTCTACCGGAGTTTACTACCAGCCTCCGTTTTACAGGGAGTTGCGGTTCCCCGATGGATCGCTTAATGGCGATATAAAATCGCAGAAGTCCGTTCAATTACTGGTGGGTACAGAGTATTTTTTTAATGCATGGAACAGGCCCTTTAAATTTTCTGGTGAGGCATACTATAAGGTACTATCGAACCTTATTCCCTATAAGTTGGATAATGTTAAAATTGAGTATTCGGGAGAGAACGTGGCCAAGGGTTATGCCATGGGTGTAGATTTAAAAATTAACGGGGAATTGGTTCCCGGAGCGGAATCGTGGGTTGGCTTTTCGCTCCTTAAAACTATGGAAAACATTAAAAACGATAGTGTTGATTCCGATGGGGAAACTCATTATCCCGGATACTATCCTCGTCCAACCGATCAGCGTTTTTCGTTTAACCTGTTTTTCCAGGATTACCTGCCGGGGAATCCGAGTTTCAGGGTCCATTTGTATGGGTTTTACGGGAGCGGGTTACCCTTTGGCGTCCCCAGCTCCGACAGGTACGATGTTAATTTTCGTATGCCCTCCTACCGTAGGGTTGACATAGGTTTTACCAAGGTACTGCTGGATGAAAACATAAAAGCTCCTTTTTTGAAAAACACGCATGGCATAAAAAGCATTTGGATTGGTGCCGAAATTTTCAACCTTTTCGATTTTAAAAACACTGTATCGTACCTCTGGGTACAGGCTGTTGGAGACCAGAGCGGGATTTCGGATACCTATGCAGTGCCAAATTACCTCACCTCCCGGCGGGTTAACTTTAAGCTGTTGCTGAAATTTTAAGATTGGGTTAAAATAAACGTGGGTGGTCCTGCTCAAATTGGTTCAGGACTTTGGAGATTATGGCTTCCCTTAAGAATTTTGATTTATTCCTAATTTTATAGCGTTTACAGTACATTTCAATTGCATTTAATTCGCTGGTATTGAACAGCAATTCTTTCCTATGCACCCTTTTCAACTTTTCGGTGTTAAACCCAGGACGTTTAGTCATTTTGGTAATTTCCAGATTCTTTACAAAGGAATCAAATGTTATCCATCCTTCTGCTCTTTTTGCGTTCAATTACTTAACATTTTTTCAACAGTCTTCAAAATTTATCGGTAATGGAATTTTAGCAATAGGAGGAAAACATATTTCTACTTGTTGAACGTAATACAGAAATTTACTTTGAAAAGATTAAAACATTCCGAAATCGTTTGAAATATACTATATTTACTTGTTGTAGTAGTTCTGAATATGTGCTATATGCCTAAAAATATTTCATTTGTGCTGTACTAAAATATAGCATTTTTGGCTTAAGAGCGAACATATACTGTATTTATTGCTTTTATGTTTAAACTAAACTTTAATTTTGCCTGTAAAAAACACTACTTTAAGGTACGAATGCTGTTTTACATGGTGTTAAATTGTTTTGATTAGAATGTTTTCAGAAATGAATACAATGTACTTTGTTACCGGAATATTTTGAACTAGTTATGCGGAATCTCGGCGGTAAACAGTTAACATACAATGTCCTTGACCTAAAAGATTTTTTTTGGCATATTCAACGGTACCTTGAGGCTGGATTTTGGTACTGGGATAGCGAAGCTGGTCATATTCATTTCAGCAGGAAGGTAACCGTGGCAATAGGCGTAAGCGATGATGGTGGAGTCATACTCGAAGATTTTTTTAGCACAGTACATCATAACGATCGGAAAATACTTCGGAAAGCATTTCACCGCTTACTAACCGGTAAAATAATATCGGGAGATCTCGAGTTTAGAATATACACAAAAGGTACTTGGCGATGGTACAGGACGAGGGCTGTTGTTGCAGCCTATAACCCCGATGGTAGCGTATCAACGATAGTCGGTAAATTTTCCAACATTGATGTTTCTAAATTTTCAGTAAAGCCTGAAATCACGGATAAAGGCGAAGCCAGCTTTTCATTTTTCAGGTATAGAATTTCCGATGACACCTTTCAATGGTTTAACCGTCGGCCAACAGTGCTTGAGGTTAAGTCCACGGAAAGCAACTTTCCCCTTATAGACGAGTTAAAACCCTATATTCCTGTAGCAAAGTCTTCGAAATTATTGCAGCAATGGAAGTTCTTCATCAAGGGCGATGAGGCCCAGTTTTCTTTTCCATTTACATATTCTGGCCCCGATAAACATAACCGTAAACTCAGAATTTTAGCATCAAAAACTCATGATGGTATTGTCGAAGGGGTTGTAGTAGATTCTTCATCCTTAATGGAATCGGATGTTTCTGGCCGGAACGAAAAACATGCAATACTATCAGGCTTAAACCAACTGCTAGTGTTGAGTTTTAATGTTACTAACGGTATAATTTTCTGTAATAGATATACTGAGCGGGTTTTAGGCTATAAACTGGCGGAACTAACGAACGGATTTAGCATCAAAAAACTATTTTCAGCCACCCCTGAAACCTACAGGCAATTTACAGAGTTTATTAGAAGCGATACGCAAAAACCGTTTGAATGTACGGTATCTACAAAAGACGGAGGAAGTAGGATTATCACCTGGTCATTGGTTAACGTTAGCGGGTTGGATTATAGCGATGACATTATACTGGTTGGCCAAGATGTTACATATACCAGAAACCTCCAAAAAGAAAAGGATGCACTCAGCGGTATGGTTAAATCATACCTAAATTTGAACCGTAGGCTGCTCTCGGTTTCAATAGCTGATAATATTTACCAGCAAATTGGGAAGGAGCTGGAGCAATATTTTCCTCAGAATACCGGTCTGGTTTTTTCGTTTGATGATGGCGACAATTTTATAACAATCGAGAGTATCTTTGGCTTATCGCCGAAGCAATGGCAACGCTTAGTTGGCGATTTGGGCTGGAACCCTCTGGGGCGGAGATTCCCCCTTCGCGCGGAGATTATCAGTAAAATTCAAACAAGCACTCCTGTAAAATTAGATGAAACTTTGTACAGCTTAACAGCGGGTTACATCTCGCTTTCTGCTGCAAAAATTGTTGAGCGGTACATGGGTGCAACAGAGATTTACCTGAACGGATTGCTGCTTGATGATAACTTTTACGGAGGAATTACAGTTTTTAGTATCGATACCTTGACTGATGCCAAAATACAGGCGTTGATAGATGTGGCAACGCTTAGCTCGCTGGCAATCAATCAGGTACAGTCCCGCCGTAGCTCTGCCAAGGAGCTGGAAAATTTAAAGCAGGTTAATACTTACTGGTCAAATCTTATTGCGCATGTAAGCCACGAAATAAGAACTCCTTTAAATGCAATACTTGGATTTAGCCAGCTTTTGGTTAACTCAGAATTAAATGAATTTAATAGAAACCAGTATATTGACATCATTAATAGCAAAGGCAGTTCCTTAATTAGGTTGATGAATGATATTGCCGATTTCAACAATATAGAGAAGGGCGAATTTACCATTGTACGAACCATTGTCAACGTCAATCATCTCCTTCAGGAAATTTACTTATTCTACTCCAACGAGTTAAAAATATTTAAACGCAACAGTATCGATCTAAAATTATCCGTCCCAGATAATTCCGACAATATTGAGCTGCTAACCGATGAGGGCAGGCTGGGTCAGGTTATAGAGAACTTACTCAACAATGCGTTAAAATTTACCGAACGGGGTACCATTGAATTTGGGTACACGCTTGCGGACAACCAGATTAGCGTTTTTGTTCGCGATACAGGCGTAGGCATCGATCCTAAGATGCAGAAAATGATTTTTGATAAGTATCGTCAGGTGGATGCACCGCAGCCACATAGCGGTTTTGGCTTAGGATTGAAAATTTCCAGAGATATTGTATCGCTCTTGAATGGAGAAATTAGGGTTGAGTCGCAGCTGGATGTTGGTACAACATTTTACGTATTACTTCCCTTGGAGCTATTAACCTCTGAGTCCAATTCGATAGATGAAGAGTCGCTTTTGAATGGATACGGGGTTGATTTTAAGAATAGGGTGATTCTGATTGTTGATGATGAGGAAGTTAACTACATGGTGCTGAATGAGATGCTAATATCGTGGGGTGCAACAACCCTATGGGCAAAAAATGGCAGGGAAGCCGTGGCGTTGGTTAGCTCAATAAACCAAACAATCGACCTTATACTAATGGATATCCGAATGCCGGTAATGGATGGATACGCTGCAACTATGGAAATAAAACAGATTAACCCTAAAATTCCCATAATAGCCCAAACCGCCTACGCCTCGGACGAGGATAGGCAAAAAGCCGGAGCCGCCGGATGTAATGGCTATATAACCAAGCCCATTGAAGTATCAACCCTGTCCAGTATTATCGAAATGTTTTTGCCAAACTGAAAAATCAGTACATTTCCCTGTATTAGGATGATACGGTTGAAAATATTGATATTTTTCCGGGGATTAACAGTATCATTACATACATTTGTGGAAATATTTTGTGTTGCCGATTTTACCTGGATACAGTTAAACCTTGCAATCAATGGAATACATGGACAAGCTTAAGTTAGTGCGTAGTCAGATGGAAGGGAACGGGCTACATGCGTACATAATTTTTCATAGCGATCCGCACATTAGCGAGTATATCCCGGAGTATTGGAAAATTCGCGAATGGGTATCGGGCTTCAACGGTTCCGCCGGTACACTTGTAGTTACTACCAGTAAAGTGGCAATATGGCTCGATTCCCGTTACTTTTTACAGGCAGAGCAACAGCTTGCCGGTACTGGCATAGAGATTTGCAAAATGGGATTACCCGGCACTCCGGATATTATCAGCTGGTTATCTCAAGCGTTAGAGAAGGGTAGTACCGTTGGGTTCGATGGGCTGCTCGTTTCGTTGAATACCGCCCGCACGTATATTGATAGCCTTAAGGAGAACGGGTTTCTATGTAACCCAATTATCGACTTAGTATCAAAGCTGTGGGTTGATCGCCCGGCTTTACCGGATGGCAAGGTTTTCATCCACGAGATGGAATTTGCCAGGGTTACGGTTGCCGGAAAGTTAGCTGCAATTCGCGAAAAGATGCGGGATCGTAAGGCCACATCGTACTTAATGTGTTCGTTGGATGAAATTTGCTGGACATTTAATATCCGGGGTTCCGATATTTTGTATAATCCGGTAGTTACCAGCTATGCCTTTGTTGATGATAAAGATGCCATACTTTTTGTCGATAGGGGTAAGCTGGAGCCAGATGTGTTTGATAGGTTGATAGATTTGGGGGTTACTGTGAAGGATTACCCCGAGGTGTTTAAGTTTGCTGCTGAGCTGGATAAAAAGAACATTCTGGCAATAGATCCGGCCAAAACAAATTATGTGGTTTACACCCATATTCCTTCCCGTGTAAAAGTAGTTGAAACAGCCGGTATTGCAGCCGAAATAAAGACACATAAAAGCTCGGAGGTAGTTGATGGAATTCGGCAGGCAATGGTTCAGGATGGGATTGCCATGGTTGAGTTCCTTTACTGGCTCGATAGAAATGTTGGCGACACTGAAATTACAGAACTATCTGTAGGCGATAAACTGTTGGAACTTAGGCGCAAGCAGCAGTATTTTGTTTCGGAAAGTTTTAATCCCATAGTGGCTATGCCGACCATGGTGCCATTGTACATTACAGTGCATCGCCCGAAACTAATTATTCCATTAAAAACAGCGGTTTTTTGTTGATAGAT
>JBFXEO010000141.1:0-7955 GCA_050180015.1 Bacteroidales bacterium
ACATTTACGGTGCAACCGACTCAAAGACCATCAAGATAATTGTCGATCAACTTGTTGATAATGCAAAGGTTTAATTGGCTGTTTTTGAAAAAAGAAAGGCTGCAAAAATTTGCAGCCTTTCTCTACTTATTACGGTTAGTTAACTTCCAGGGTATAAATTAACGATTCTACCTGCCGCAGGTAGTTGCGCTTGTTGCTTCCCGGTGCATATATGTAAGCCTCTACATTAATAACCATTTGACGCTTCTCGTCAAGAGTCGAAAAGCTGATAAATGGCCCCCCCATGGGATGCTTGTAAACATCCCAGAAACCACGCAAAATTCCAAAATATCTATCCTTATACATCATGGCACTAAAGTACGGGGGGAAAACTGTTGAGGTTATCATGTAGGTTCCCTCTGTTGGCCCTTCAATTTGGCGTACAAATTCGTCGCGTTTTTTAAGCAGAAAATCCGCAGAAAACGTATTCTTCTCCGTATAGGGAAAAGAGTAAATAATTAGGCCCTGACTAATTTTAGGCGTTTCGTGCGAAATCCAAACAAAATTATCGGTTTGCTTATTTACCTTATAGCCCATGGGTATTTTCATGCTAATGTTGAAATTTTTTTGTAGTACCGGAGCAATTCCCTTTCCCTCGTAGCTAGTTGCGTTCTGGATTACCCTGTCGCGTTCTGCCTGTTCAAAAATTGCCACTATTTTGTCCTTTTCCCTGGATATAAAGGGAGCAATGGACTTGTAGCTGGGCCCAACCACATAAAGTACAGCTTGTGGCGATGCCCATACATCGCGCTTTAGTAAAAACTTTGGCTCAGCATAATCGTTCGAGATTTCGTTGAATATAATGTTCCTATGCGATTTAAAAATATTCGTAAAGGCATCGGGTGGAATGGTTATAAGATCAAATATCGGCTCTGACTGTGGCAGGAAAGGAAACTCCTGCGTCAGAATATCCTTGTATGCAACACCAATGGAATCCGTCCATAATGCCTTGGGCAATACCAAAACAACTTCTCCGGCATTACCGGTTACATTGGGAAGCAGGGAGCGTTGACCTTTACTCCCCTTTTTGCATGAGCCTAATGATAGAACAACTACAAAAATCATCAGGAAACTTAGTGTCTTTTTCATGGTTAGGTAAAATTGAATTTTTATCAGTAGTATTAAACCCTTAACGCAAAACCGGAAAAAGTATTGCAGTGCAATTCTTTAAATGAGATCAGTTTTGAATATTTAAATCTTCGAATCGTGTTTTGTTTGTCCAAATAAGAATATTTTGTCCAACACTCAACGTACTATCTATTTTAGGGTTCCAACCCTGAATGTCTTCAACCGTACAGCCGTACATAATGGCAATTTTATGCATGCTTTCTCCGCTTCTAACGGTATGTACAACTTTTAGCCGTGCTGAACTATCATTCTTATTCCCGTTTGCAAATTTTGGTTTTTCTGTATTGGCATATATTGTTTCCTGATTATGAATGAATGTTACTGTTTTCCTGACCGGAAGCCTGAGCGTTTGTGGATCAACATTTTCAGGAATGTAGTCGAGCTTATAGGTTGGGTTCAGGAAGCGAATAATTTCTACGGGGACATCTATGCTGCTCGATATCGCTAAAAAACTAGCTGGTCGATTGACCAAAACAGTATCGGTTTGGGAGTATGTTATCAGCGGAGTTGCTACCGGTATGTTATGGTTGGCATAATTCTGCATGATGTAAGCGGCTGCAATAAAAGCGGGCACGTAGTTTTGGGCCGCTTCGGGCAGGTAATGGTAGAGCTTCCAAAAGTTTAATTCGCCTCCGCTTCGCTCTATGGCATTGTTAATGGCACCGGGGCCGACATTGTAGGCGGCAATTGCCAGCTGCCAGCTGTTGAATGTACGGAACAGGTATTGTAGATACTGGCAGGCCGCTTCTGTAGATTTTATAGGATCCATCCTCTCGTCAACAAAAGAGCTGACGTTTAGGTTAAACATCCGAGCCGTATTAATGTTGAATTGCCATAATCCAACAGAGCCTGTTTTTGAGACCGCCATTGGGTTAAGTGCCGATTCTACCACGGCAAGGTACTTTAGCTCCAGCGGAAGTTGATACTTATCTAAGTATTCCTCAAACAGCGGAAAATACATTCGGGCAAGTCCAAGCATTTGCGAAACCTGTTCCTGCCGTTCGGTTGTATATATATCGATATATTTCCTTACGTACTGGTTATAGTCAAAATCAACGGGTGATTGTTTGCCAATTAGGGTAACGTAATACTCGTAAACAATATCCTGCTTTGTGATTGATGAGTCTGCTACAGGGTTGACCTGTTCTTGCGGAGCAAATATTTTCAGGTGCTTCAACCCATCGATCATTTCAACAATAGAGCACCTGTTTTTTTTAAGGTTTACTGCAGGAATCCCCGCATTGGTTGATGTTGAATAAAGCAAGAACAGGGCAAAGGATAAAAAGGGTATAATAACTCTCAGCTTCATTGTACCAAGCAGCTCCGATACGGGTTCAGTCCTTTTTTTCATCCTTATCCCCTTCTTCGCCCTCGTGCATACCCTTTTTGAACTCGCCTATACCTTTACCCAATCCGCGCATGAGCTCCGGTATCTTTTTCCCGCCAAAAAGGATTAGGATTGCCAGCACAATTATCACAACCTGCCATCCTCCAATATATCCTGCCATTACGAATGTATTCATAAGTATATGGGTATTTAGTGGTAAACACAAGCTACTTAAATAATTTTATTACATCATTGGCATTTGCGTACAGTAAAAGGGCGAATAAAATTATCATCCCAAAAATTTGGGCGTACTCCAAAAATTTATCGCCAGGCTTACGGCCTGTTATTATTTCGTAGAAAAGGAAAAGCACATGGCCACCATCAAGTGCGGGAATTGGCAGTATATTCATTACCGCCAGGATAATGGAAAGAAACGCTGTTAAACTCCAGAACGATTGCCAATCCCATGTGGAGGGGAAAATTTTACCCATAGTTATGAAGCCACCAAGCGACTCGTAAGCCTTGGTCTCTGGGTTAAATACCAACTTAAGCTGTTTGAGGTAACTCTTGACAATGCTTACCCCCCGCTTAATTCCCGCGGGAAAGGACTGCAAAAAGTTATATTCCTTCCTGTTGATCTCATAAAATTTTTTCAGATCGGTAACCGGAACAACGCCAATTATTCCCGTTTTAGGGACATCAACCTGAAGGGTAATGGGCACGGTGTCGCGCAGAACCGTTATGGATACGGTTTTACCCTTATTCTGCTGCATAGCCTCTTTAAACTCATCGAAAAACTGCTTAGGTTCATCGTTGATAGCCAATAACTTGTCCTCCTTTTTCAACCCAGACTTTTCTGCAACATCATCGGCCCTTAACTCATCTACAACAAAAGGGAACCGGGGCAAAAATATCATCGGGCTTTTCACAAGCTTTGGTACTTCCGCTTCGGGTACGGTAATTTTTACAGTATCATTGCCTCGCAGTACAACAACCTCCCGATTTTCGTTGAGTAAAATATCGTGGGCAATCTGCTGAAAATTTTCTATCTCCCGCCCGCTTACCGTAAGAATTTTATCGCCATTTCTAAAACCCAGCTCCTGCGCCAGCGAATCGCAGGCAACCCCGTATTTCAGGTTCCGGGTGGCCAAATATTCCTCGCCCCAGGTATATAGAATTGCACTGTAGATAACAAGGGCCAGAATAAAATTTACCAGAACTCCGCCAATCATTATAAATAAGCGCTGCCACGCTGGTTTCGACCTGAATTCGTAGGGTTGGGGAGGTTGCTTCAGCTGTTCCTTGTCCATCGATTCATCTATCATCCCCGATATTTTAACGTAGCCTCCCAGCGGTAACCAGCCTAAACCGTACTCCGTGTCCCCCCGTTTAAGCTTGAATAAGGAGAACCATGGGTTGAAAAAAAGGTAAAACTTCTCGACCCGGGCACCAAAAAGTTTTGCAAATAAAAAATGCCCCGTTTCGTGAAGTATTACGAGGATTGAAAGGCTTAATAGCAGCTGTCCGGTTTTAACTAAAATTTCCATCCTTTTTATTTATGAGATATTATTTCTACAGTTTTTATTCTTGCTTCGCTATCGGTTTGTTCGTAGTCCTCAAGGCTTGGCGTTTGGATAAAGGGCAGTTTACTTAAAACCGCCGCAATTACCTCGGGCATTTCGGTAAACCCAATGTCGTTCTGAAGGAATGATGCCACGGCGATTTCGTTGGCAGCATTCAAAATACAGGGAAAATTTCCCCCCTTTAACAGGGCCTCACGGGCAAGTGCCAGGTTGGGGAATTTTTGAATATCGGGCTGCTCAAAAGTCAGCTGCGAAAGGGTTGCAAAATTCAACCGGGGAAATTCAGACTTTGCCCGGTAAGGATAGGTAAGGGCGTACTGAATGGGAACCCGCATATCGGGAACCCCCATCTGCGCCTTTACGGAACCATCCTCAAACTGAACCATTGAATGTATAATGGACTGTGGATGAATTACCACCTCAATTTGCTCCGGTTTCAGGCCAAAAAGCCAGCTGGCCTCAATTACCTCGAGTCCCTTATTCATAAGCGAGGCAGAATCGATGGTAATTTTATTCCCCATACACCAGTTAGGGTGATTAAGTGCCTCCGTTGGCGTTACCCGGGTAAGCTGCTCTTTTGTATAATTCCTGAAAGGTCCTCCCGAGCCAGTAAGTATCACTTTTTCAACGGGGCTATGCTCTCCCGCAAGGCATTGAAATATTGCAGAGTGCTCAGAATCAACCGGAAGTACGGGGGCTTTATGTTCCATTGCCAACCTGGTAATTAACTCACCCGCAACAACCATGGTTTCCTTGTTTGCCAGAGCAATGGTTTTTCCCGATTTTATTGCTGCTATGGTAGGTTCAAGGCCTGCAAATCCAACCAATGCCGTAAGAACGATGTCGATATTTGTGGATTTTACGGCATCAACAATCGATTCCCTTCCAGTAAAAACTTTAATATCGCTGCTGGAGAGGGCATCTTTTACCGCTGGATAATTTTTTTTATTCCCAATAACTACGGCATTAGGGTTAAACTTGAGTGCCTGGTACACCAGCAACTCCCAGTTGTTCTGGGCCGTTAGCAACTCAACCCTATACAAGTTTGGATGAGAATCTACTACTTGTAAAGTTTGAGTTCCTATTGACCCTGTTGATCCCAGAATTGCAATGTTTTTCATCATTGAATGGCTAAAAGTGAATAAACTTGGTAGGATCAACAGAATTACCATTTTGCCACAGCTCAAAATGAAGATGTGGGCCCGTAGTAAGTTCCCCGGAATTACCAATAATTGCTATTGCCTCTCCAGCCTTAACCCTATCGCCCTGGTGCTTGAGCAGCTTGCTGTTATGCTTGTAAACCGATATAAAGTTATTTTCATGCTGGATGCTAAGCGTATAGCCAGTCTCCAATGTCCAGCCAGACAAAACGATAGTTCCATTTGCTACAGCAAGCACCACCTCGTTTGGCGCAGCCACCAAATCAATGCCGTAATGATTTTGTGGCGGGTCGTAGTGATTTGTTACAACGCCTTTCACGGGAGGAATAAAATATATGGTATTTGATTTATTTTCCTGGCTGTAATTAAACGAAAGGTTATACATCTCGTCGGCCTCTATTTGCTGGCGAAGTAGCGAATCTTCTTCGGATTTCGTAAATTCAATTGACTTATACCGTTTGGATGTATCCTGTTTGCTATCAATGCTTTGCGGTTCTCCGCCGTTAAGTATCACGTTGATATTAGAGTAATAATTTTTCCATTGATTTAGAACATTTTCCAAGGAATCAACTTTGAGGGCATTCTGAACATATCCCTTTCGGGTTTTCCCATCGGGGTACCCCGGGATAAATTCCCTGATTGGAGTAAACGCAATAAGCACCGTAACCCCCACTATTAGTGCAATTGCAAAACCTCCAAAAAAGATTAAAACGTTCATCCTCGAAAGGCGTAGCTGCCAAACCTCCTCAAAGGTTTGATCGTTATATATGCTAAGCCTATACTTGCTCCAAAGATTACGGAATATCCGGACTTTTTTCTTTTTATCGGCCACAGGAACTTATTTTGAGTCAGCCACAAATATAGTGAATTATAAAAAGGTTTTTAAAGAATCTGTTTTTGATTCTCTTTACGGCAAATCATTGATATTTTTGGGAAAAGTGATAATAAATTTTGGATTAATGCAATTGTGTATTATATTTGCACCCGCAAAACGGATAGCAAGTATCACAAATTATGCTGGATTGCGGGGTGGAGCAGTTGGTAGCTCGTTGGGCTCATAACCCAAAGGTCACAGGTTCGAGTCCTGTCCCCGCTACAAAAGAAAAGCCCCATGGCTGGGGCTTTTTGCTTTAGTCTTCCATGGGTGTTAATCCAGCATATTCTCGCACAATCCCTCGTCTGGAATTTTTAATAAATTCCAGGACCATATCCCGTTCTTTGGTTTGAGGCATATTTTCGGTAATGTAGGCGACTGCCTGGGTGACATTCCTGCCTTTACCGTAGATATTCCTATATATTTCCTGAATTTCGGCAATTTGCTGCGGGCTGAAACTCCTGCGACGTAAGCCAATAATGTTAATACCGGCGTAAGATATTGGTTCGTGTCCGGCAATAATGAATGGGGGAATATCCTTATTAATCCTCGCCCCGCCCTGAACAATTACATACGAACCAATCCGTTCAAACTGGTGAATAATTACATGCCCGCTTAAAATTGCAAAATCGTCAATTTCCACTTCTCCGGCGAGCTGGGTTCCATTGCCGATAATTATATTGTTACCCACAATGCAGTCGTGTGCAACATGAACGTATGCCATTAAAAGGCAGTTGCTGCCCACAATTGTTTTGCCTTTCGATGCGGTACCCCGGTTAACCGTTGTGCACTCCCGCAGGGTTGTATTATCGCCAATTTCTGCGGTAGTTTCCTCGCCCCGAAATTTTAAATCCTGAGGGATTGCCGAAACTACTGCGCCCGGAAATATTTTACAATTTTTCCCAATACGGGCACCATCCATAATGGTAACATTAGGGCCAATCCACGTTCCATCGCCAACTATTACATTGCCAGAGATATGGCAAAATGGGCTTACTGTAACATCTTTACCTATTTTTGCATCGGGATGCACGTACGAAAGTTGTTGTGTCATTATTATTGATTTTTTGTAATCTGGGCCATTAGAAATCCTTCCATTACCAGCTGGTCGCCCACGAAAGCCTGCCCCTTCATGTTGGCAATTCCCCTCCTCATTGGTTCTGTAAGAATTAACCGGAAAATAATAGTATCGCCGGGAACAACCTTGCGCTTAAACCGAACCTGATCTATTTTAAGGAAGTAGGTTAAATAATTTTCAGGGTCAGGAACTGTACTCAACACAAGAATTCCGCCAACCTGAGCCATGGCCTCAATTTGCAGCACGCCCGGCATAACGGGTTCCGTAGGAAAATGCCCGGTAAAAAAGGCTTCGTTCATGGTTACATTTTTAATACCCACCACCGAAGTTTCATCCAAAGATAATATTCTATCAACAAGCAGGAATGGCGGGCGATGTGGAAGCACCTTTTGAATTTGATTGATGTCCATGTAAGGCGGCTGGTTCGGATCGTACTTGGGCACAGAAGGTTTTAGATGATTCTTCTTCATCTGTTTCCGCAAAATCTTGGCAAACTCGGTATTGGCAAAATGGCCGGGCCGCATGGCAATGACCTTCCCCTTGAGTCTTGTTCCCAGCAACGCCAAATCGCCAACCATGTCCAGCAGCTTATGGCGGGCCGGTTCATTGTCGAAGTGTAAATCAAGGTTATTAAGTATGCCTTCCGGTTTTACCTTAACATGCGGTTTGTTGAACAGGTCCGCAATCCTATCAAGTTCGTCCTGCGGTGCTTCGCGCTCAATAATTATAATGGCATTTTCTAGGTCGCCACCCTTGAGGAGGTTAT
>JBFXEO010000142.1:0-7932 GCA_050180015.1 Bacteroidales bacterium
GGATTCGAACGTGACGGTGGATAAGGTCCGCTTGCGTCAAATCTTAAGCAATTTAATTGGGAATGCACTAAAATTTACCAACCGGGGAAGCATTGAGTTTGGCTACGAAGTTACGCCCGGCAAACCTGAGCTTAGGTTTTTTGTTCACGATTCTGGAATAGGAATCCCTGAAGATAAAATTGACTTGATCTTTCAGCGTTTTCGTCAGGTTGACAATGCAATCACTCAAAAGCGAGGGGGAACGGGCCTGGGATTGGCAATATCAAAATTGTTGGTTGAACTTATGGGAGGGGCTATATGGGCTAAATCTAAACCCGGGGAAGGTTCTAGTTTTTACTTCACGCTGCCTTTTGTTAAATCGGAGCAGATTGTCGGTTCACGGCATGACTCTGTTGATACATCCTATCTGATGCGGAAGTGTAAAGGGCTAAATGTACTTATTGCCGATGATGACCCCAATAGTATGTTTTACCTGAAAACTGTTTTGCAAAATGT
The DNA here is from genome assembly GCA_050180015.1 of Bacteroidales bacterium. GTDB lineage: Bacteria > Bacteroidota > Bacteroidia > Bacteroidales > Tenuifilaceae > JBFXEO01. The sequence goes on from JBFXEO010000142.1 coordinate 496, forward strand.
GGGCGTAATATGCTTTGAGGCGCATACCGGCCTGGAGGCAGTTAATATTTATCGGACTAACCCGGATGTCGATCTTGTTTTGATAGATTTGAAGATGCCCGAGATGAGCGGTTTTGAAGCTATTCAGGTAATAAAAAAAATTAGGCCGGCTGCACCAATAATAGTTCAAACGGCCCATGTTTTTAACGATGAAAAAATACTATGTAAAACCTTGGGGTGTAATTATTTTATAGTTAAACCAATAGATGTAAATAATCTGTTCAGCAATATTTGTCAGGTGCTAAAGCTATAGCCGGGCTAAAGCATTTTTTCAAAAATTATGCTTTCGAATTTTTTCTCTGGGGGCGGAGCAATGCCTTTATTCTGGAATCCTTTTTCTTCAAGTAAACTTACCAGTGCGTTGTCGTTAAACGGAATACAGCCTGTAACCATTTTAAATCCGCTTTGCTTTGCGCGGTCTAGCGCAAAGGTAATTAGCTGGTTTGCCAGCCCTTTCTTTTGAAAGGCAGGGTAAATGGCCAGCCTGCCTAACGTTAGTGTTTGGCCATTGCTGTCGTCAGGTTTTAATGTGATGGTACCAACCGGAACCCTGCCGGCGTAAATTAGGTAAACATACCCGTTGTCAATATCGGAGGAAATTTCGTTGAAATCAGACATGCTGCTATTCCAGTATTTTACTCCTTTTTCCAGCAATTGCCGTGAGCACTCACGTATTAAGTAAAGTGCTTCTATGAGTTGATGTTTCTGGGCTTTTGTGATTTCCATTTTTTATTGGTTTAAATCGTACACTTTTTCTCCATTTACGTAGGTTTGATAAACTTTAACTCCGGGGATAAGTTGAATGGAGTCGTTTATAAGGTCGTAGTCAAGTATAACAAAATCGGCAACTTTCCCGGGCTCCAGGCTTCCTTTTACATTTTCCTCGAAGCACGATTTTGCCGCCCAAATTGTCATGGCGCGCAGTGCCTGTTCTCGGGTCAGGGCGTTTTCTGGTTGAAATCCATTTCGGGGTTCACCGTTTAAATTTTTACGGGCAACGCCCGCATAAAACCCGTAGAGTGGGTTGATGTTTTCTATAGGGAAATCGCTGCCATTGGGTAGCCAGCCATTCTGCTTAAGCAAATCCTGATATGCGTACGCATATTTTATCCTGCTGCCAAGTCTTTCGTCGGCCCACTCCATATCCGATGTTGCATGGGTTGTTTGAACGGAGGGAATAACCTTGTACTGTCCGTAACGGGACATATCCTGTGGATCAACAACCTGTGAGTGCTCTATTCTCCATCGTTTATCGTTCCCTTCTGCAAGGTACCCGGAGTAAATACCGAGCATTAACCTTACTGCTGCATCGCCAATACAGTGTGTGCAAACTTGGTATCCGGCATTGTTTGCCATACGGCATATAGAGTCAAGCGTTTCGGTAGGAGTAACCTGAATGCCTTTATTCTGGGGATCGTCGGAGTATGGTTTAAGCAAAAGTGCCCCACGTGAGCCCAATGCCCCATCAGCATAAATTTTAACAGACCTAACGGTTAACCGTTCGGTTTGGTGTATGCCTTTGCCGACGAACCGGCCGAAGTTCGATTTTGTGGGGTTAAGCATGGCGTTAACCCGTATGTTTAGCATCCCCTGTTTTTGCAACGAGTCAATCAGCAAAACTTCATCGGTATCAAGTCCGGCATCGTGGATGCCCGTTAACCCAACGGAAAAACAGCTTGCCTGTGCGCTAAGCAATGCCTGAGTTTTTTCTGGTGCTGAGGGTTTTGGGATGTGCTTTCGTACAAGTTCCATGGCGTTGTCTATTAGCACTCCCGTAACTTTTCCACCACTTTTAACAATTTCGCCTCCTTCAATGCTGGTATCGCCAGTAACTCCTGCTAGCTCGAGTGCCTTTTGGTTTGCAATCGCAGTATGCCCGTCAATTCTAACAATATAGACGGGTTTGTCGGGGAATGCCACGTTTAAAAGTTTGTTTGTGGGGAACCGCTTAATATCCCACTCGTTCTGGTTCCATCCTCTTCCCTGAACCCAGTCGCTCGGATACTGCTTTTGGTGATTTACCAAACGTTCAACCACCTCGTTCCACGATTTTGCCCCGGAAAGCGAAGCGGTTGATAAATTTAATCCGTATCCCAGGAAATGGCAATGGGCATCAATGAACCCGGGATATATAAACTTTTCCCCGGCATCTACAACATTTTTTGGCTTGTATTTACTGAAGATTGTACCGTGACTGTTGAGTTCAACAATTTTACCGTTGCTTATTGCCATGCAGCTGTATATGTTAAATGCTGAATCAACGGAATATATCTGGGCGTTGGTTACAATTAAATCAACCGTTTCGCGTTTACTACATGCCATGGATGTTATTGCTATAAGTAGCATTAATTTGTACTGTTTCATTGTTTCAACAATTTGAAAATCTTTAAGTATCAAATTTAGCAGTTTTGCATTAGATATTTTTAAAAGGATTAATTTTTATGAAGTGGTTGTATTTTTGTGTTGACGCACAACCTTAAAAAGTTGCTTGTTGAGGCGGTATGGAATAGGTGTATCGGTACATGCAAAGAATGCGGCTTAAATGTCATTCACGGGATGCTTTATAACTATAAAAATTGTAGCTTTGAGTTTTTATTCTAAAATGAAAGAACTAACGTACATAGTTGTAGTGCTGCTGGGGTTTGCCATTCTGTCGTGCGAGCGCGACGATTTTTCCAGCAGCCCTTCCATAACGTTGAACTTTTCTGCTGATACGGTTTTGTTCGACACCGTTTTTACCGCCATAGGATCGTCCACCCATTACCTGAAAGTTTACAACCGGAGCAAATCCGATGTCCGGATTTCGTCCATTAGGCTTGCCGGCGGAGAGTCGTCGTACTATAGAATTAATGTCGATGGGATGAGCGGTTATACGTTCGAGGATGTGCCATTACGGTCAAAGGACAGCCTTTTCATTTTCGTAGAGGTAACCGTTGATCCAACCTTACAGGATGCCCCCCTCTTAATTCCCGACTCAATTATTTTTAACACCAACGGGAATGTGCAGGATGTGAAGCTGGTTGCGTGGGGTCAGGATGTGCATTTACTCAACGCCAGGGTTATTGAGAATGATACTATTTTTCTGCCCGATAAGCCGTATTTAATATACGATTACCTGCTGGTAAACCCGGATGTTGAGCTGAGGATTACACAGGGAGTAAAGTTGTACTTTCATAATTCGGCTCAGCTGGTTGTAGCCGGAACCCTAACGGTTGATGGAGATGCAGAAAATCCTGTAACTTTTGAAGGCGATAGGCTGGAACGCTACTATAGCGATAAGGCTGGGCAGTGGGGTGGAGTCTGGCTTTACGCGGGCAGCCGGAATAATTCAATCCGCTGGGCCGAGGTCAAAAACTCAATCATTGGACTCATGGTCGATACCTGTGTGACCGCAAATGCCCCGACACTTACAATGAGCCACACCCGGATTGAAAATTCCAGCTATATTGGTTTGCTGGCGCGCGGCTCAAAAATTGTTGCCGATAACTGCCTTGTTGCCAATACGGCCAATGTAACCGTGGCCTTAACGTTGGGGGGGGCGTATCAGTTTTACCATTGTACGTTTGCCAACTACTGGGGCGATTATATGTTTCGCGAGGGCCCAACCCTGCTTCTCAATAACTATTACCGGTATCGGCTGGTTGACGATGGCCCTTACTATACGGAACCCCGCGATTTGACGGAGGCATCGTTCTATAACAGTATTATTTATGGAAGTGTAAGCAACGAGTTGTCCGTTGATAACTCTGTTGACGGTAGTGTAGTTGATGCGCAGATGAACTACTTCTTTCAGGACTGCATCTTAAAGGTGTCCTCTGGATTTGATTTAAGCGATGAGAGCAGGTTTAAGAATGTGCTAAAACTCGATCCTAAGTTTAAGGATCCCTATAGTCACATTTATTTGCTGGACACCTTAAGTCCGGCCCGGAGCTTGGCCGATATTGCGATAGCCGGACAGTTTCCGGTTGACCTGAATAATTACAACCGTCTATCGGATGGCTTTCCCGATTTGGGTGCTTTCGAACGTCAGGAGTAAAGAGCGATGAGATCAACAGCAATTTTCCTCCATACTGTCCTTTTCTGTTGCCTGTCGTTGGTAACTTTTGCGCAAGTTCAGAATTCCCGGAACCGGCTTATGTTCTATAATGTCGAAAATCTTTTTGACCCGTTCGACGATTCCTTAACCCGCGATGAGGAGTTTACACCAAAAGGTGCCCGTCATTGGACATGGGATAAGATGAACAAAAAGATAAATGGCGTTTACAAGGTGATTTTGGCCGTGGGCGAGTTTGATCCGCCTGTGCTGGTTGGTTTATGCGAAGTTGAAAATGGATTTGTTCTCCATCGGCTGGTAAACGAAACCCCGCTCAGTAAGTTTGGCTACAGAGTGGTGCATCGCGAGTCGCCCGACCCTCGTGGTATTGATGTTGCATTGCTATACCGTCCAGACCGGTTTCAGCTAAAGGAGACACAATTTATTACCGTTACATTTCCCGACGCCCCCAAACGGCGTACCCGCGAAATATTGTACGCCAGGGGATTGCTTGGCGGCGACACCTTGCATGTGTTTGTAAATCACTGGCCATCGAAGTTTGGCGGGGAGCTGGAGTCGGAACCGGGTCGTTATGCTGCCGCACATACCCTTAGGGGTAAGGTCGATTCCATTATGGTTTTTTACCCCGATGCCCGTATTGTAATAATGGGCGATATGAACGACGAACCAGAGTCCGATCCCGTGGTTGGGGGTTTTGGCGCGTGTTTAGTTGCCGATTCTTTGTGCAACGGAAACTTTATAAACATGGCGGCTATTCTAAAGCAGAAAGGCTATAGTAGCTATAAATATCAGGGTGTATGGGGAAATATCGACCAGATAATTATTTCCACAAGCCTTCTCAACCATAAGCATCAACTTTACACAACGGCAAGTAGCACCAGTGTTTTCAATGCCAATTTTTTGCTGGAGCCCGATGATGCCTACGTGGGGCAGAAACCCTATAGAACTTTTACCGGATATAAATACCACGGTGGATTTAGCGATCACCTACCCGTTTATATTGATTTGTTTGAGAATGTGAACTATTAGGCTGTAGGCTTTAAGGCTATGAGATTTGTTATTCTCCTGATTTCTAAATTATGTCTTTTTAATTCTTATCAAACACCAACTTCTTTCCAAGGAAATTTGCACACCCCAATAATCATTTTTAACTTTATCCCGACTTTTGGGGGTGCCTTTAAGGCTGAGATTACACCCTTTGAACCTGATCCGGGTAATACCGGCGAAGGGAAAAAGAGTTAAGTTCTGCAATCTCAATTTATTATCCCCCTTTTTTAGTAGCTGACTGAGGTAAGTGGCAGATGTGCACGCTGTCGGTTGCTTTTTTCGGTTATTGTTCAACAACTTAAAAAAGGGTACATCAATGGAAAGGTTTATTTTTTTGCTGCTTATGCAGTTTTTCCCCCTTTGGGGAATTTCAAATTCAGCTGGAAATCACGGGGCCTTTCAGGTAAGCGGTAGGGTTACCGATTCAGATAGCAAACCGCTGGTTGGGGCTACCGTGGTTCTGGAAAACTCAATGCTGGGAGTTACAACAAACACCGATGGATATTTTTTCCTGGCTAAACTTAGACCCGGTAACTACTTTTTGGTCGTTTCGTACATCGGCTACGAAACACAAAGGTTGAGCGTTGAGTTAACTAGCGATAAAAATTTCAACATTATTCTTAAACCATTGTCAGTGATGTGCGATGAGGTTGTGGTGAGTGCTACCCGGGCATCGGGCAGAATGCCTATAGCGCAATCCACACTGGAAAAGGACGATGTGAAAAGCGGAAATTCGGGCTCCGATATTCCCTTTCAGCTGGAAATGCTGCCATCAGTTGTGGCCACATCGGAGGGGGGAACGGGGATTGGTAACACTGCCATACGAATCCGGGGAACCGATATGACCCGTATAAACATTACAGTTAACGGAATCCCGCTGAACGATGCCGAGTCGCAGGGCGTTTACTGGGTCGATTTGCCTGATTTTGCCTCATCGGTCGATAATGTTCAGGTGCAGCGTGGCGTAGGAACTTCAACCAATGGAGCCGGGGCTTTTGGCGCAACGGTTAATTTTCAAACATCAACTTTAACACCGGAACCTTTTGCATCGGTGAATATTCTTGCCGGCTCGTATAATACATGGAAGACGAGTGCGATTGTTGGAACTGGTTTGATAGATAAAAAGTTTAGCTTTGAGGGGCGCTACTCGCAGCTGCGTTCCGATGGGTATGTTGATAGAGGCGGTTCCGACCATAAATCGATGTTCCTAACCGGCGCATGGCATAGCCTTCGAAGCTTGGTTCGGCTTAACATTATTCATGGCGAGGAGCATACGGGTATAACATGGGAGGGAACTCCCGGTTACATACTCCATGCTAATCGGAAGTATAACCCTGCAGGCGAATACACCGATGAGTTTGGCAACACAAAGTATTACCCCGATCAAAAGGATAATTACTGGCAAACCCACTACCAGCTGATTGCCAGCCATTCTTTAACCGAAAACTTGCGTTTTAATGCAACTTTGCATTTGACCGATGGGAAGGGCTACTACGAGGAGTACAAGCAAGGTAACGGATTCTCGGAGTATGGATTGCCCAGTGTGATTATTGGGGAGGATACAATTTCAAGTAGCGATTTTATTCATCGAAAATGGATGGACAATTCATTCTACGGTGCAATTGCATCGCTGAGTTACAATAGGGGCAAGGTTGAAGCAACAGTTGGCGGGGCATGGAATGAGTACGATGGTAATCATTTCGGCAGAATTATGTGGACATCAATGAATACGGGTTTACCAAAGGATTACGAATGGTATCGGAATAAGGGAACCAAGAAAGATTGGAATATCTATGCTAAAGCTATTTGGCAGCCCGGCAACTGGCTAAGCTTATTCGCTGATGTTCAGTACCGGGGAATAACTTACGGTTTAAAGGGGGTTGATTCTGATATTGTGCCACTCCATCAGCAACATGATTGGGGATTTGTAAACCCGAAGATGGGCGCAACATTCGGGCTCCACCCGTTTGGCGAGATATACGGCTCTTTTGGGGTTGCTAACCGCGAGCCCTCCCGGAGCGATCTGCAGGATGCACAGAAAGGTGTAACCGATTACACCCCAAAATCGGAAAGGCTTTACGATTGGGAGGTGGGCTATAAGTTCAAGCGGCAAACCTTTGCCTTTAACGCCAATTTCTACTACATGAAGTATAAGGATCACCAGGTTCTTACCGGTGAACTTACCGATGTTGGCTACGCTGTTATGGCAAATGTGCCAAACAGCTACAGGGCTGGGGTTGAACTAATTGGTGGAATTAAACCCGTTAGCTGGTTGAAGGTTGATTTGAATACTACTC
>JBFXEO010000143.1:0-7823 GCA_050180015.1 Bacteroidales bacterium
TTGCGCTAAGAGTTTCGGAAACAGACTCCTCCGACTCCTTCATGGTTTACGGCCGGGGCGTTCTCCACCTGTCGGTTTTAATTGAAACCATGCGTCGCGAGGGATATGAAATACAGGTAGGGCAGCCGAAAGTAATTATAAAGATGTTGGGCGGAGAAAAGTGCGAGCCCATAGAGTTTCTTACCGTTGATTTGCCCGAGGAAGTTTCGGGTAGGGCCATTGAGCATGTAACGCGGCGAAGGGGCACGTTGCTATCCATGGATAGACGTGGAGACAGAATTCACCTTGAGTTCGAAATACCCTCCCGTGGCATTATTGGCTTAAGGAATATTTTGCTTACAGCCACGGCAGGTGAGGCGGTAATTGCCCATCGCTTCAAGGCATTCGAGCCTTACCGGGGCGAGATAGAAGCCCGTGTTAACGGCTCCCTTGTTGCTATGGAAAGCGGTACGTCTTATGCTTACGCGCTGAATAAGCTGCAGGATCGTGGCCGGTTTTTTATAGATGACCACGAGGAAGTGTATGCCGGGCAGGTTGTTGGCGAGAATAGCCGGAGCGGCGATATTGTGGTAAATGTTACCAAATCGAAGAAGTTAACCAACATGCGGGCATCGGGTTCCGATGAAAAAATATTTCTTGCACCGCCAATCCGGTTTAGCCTGGAAGAGGCGTTGGAGTATATCCAGGAGGACGAGTACGTTGAGATTACCCCCAAGGCCATGAGGCTGCGTAAAATTTATCTCGACGAGAATGAACGTAAGCGCAGGTCGAAAAACAGCTAATGGTTTATTGATCCCTTTTATCGTTTAACCTTTAACGTTTTACAGATATATTTGTACTCATTTTTTTGATTGATTTTATTTTTTATAACTTTGCACGTGTTTTTTGAGTAGCCGTGGGAAACATACTAAGCACATATTCAATTAATTTCAAGGGACTTAACGTTGGAAGGCATTCGTTTGAATTCGATTTAAACAATGCTTTCTTTTGCGAATTTGAGGAGGGAGAAATTAGCCGTGGACAGCTAAAAGTTGCTGTAAATCTGAATAAGCTGAGCCATTTACTTGAGTTTAAAATTAGCATTAAGGGTAACGTCCAGGTTGTGTGCGATAGGTGTTTGGAACTTTTCGATTTGCCGATAACCTATAAGGGAGTGCTATTTGCCAAAATTGGATTGGCCGAAGAAAACGGAACCGACGGAGATATTATATTTCTTTCGGAAGAAGATCATGAGGTTAATTTGGCTCAGTACCTTTACGAAAGTGTTTGCTTGAGTTTACCCTTGCAGCGTTATCATGGGATAAATGGAACAAACCCCGATATCTGTGATAAGGAGATGCTGGCAAAAATGGGAGTTGCTACTGAAAACACTGTAGCAGATGATGAAATAGATCCGCGTTGGGAGAAACTAAAGAATTTTAGAAATAACTAAGTTTTAATAAATAATACGTTGAAAAATGGCACATCCTAAATCAAAGATTTCTAAGCAAAGAAGAGATAAACGGAGAACTCACTACAAAGGAGAAATACCCACCCTGTCCACCTGTTCCAACTGTGGTTCTGCAGTTGAGTATCACAGGGTATGCCCCGAGTGTGGCTATTACCGCGGGAAACTAGCAATCGAAAAGGCCGTAAAAGCCTAAGAATCGTCTAAGTTAAAATTTAAAGATGAGAATTGGCGTTGATGTCATGGGAGGCGATTTTGCTCCCGATGCCATTGTTTCGGGTGCAGTTTTAGCCTTAGAGAATCTGAGTGCCGATGAGAAAATCGTTCTCTTTGGCAATGAGGCTGTAATTGTCAGCCTTCTGCAAAAATCTAATGTAAACCCCGGTAACTTCGATATAGCGCATACCACCGAGGTAATTGAGATGGGCGAAAACCCTTCCAGATCATTTGCAAGGAAAAGCAATTCCAGCATAGTTAAGGGGTTTATGGCCTTGGCCTCTGGTGCTATCGATGGGTTTGCCAGTGCAGGTAGCACGGGTGCCATGATGGTTGGTGCCATGATGGTTATTAAGCAGATACCTGGCATAATCCGCCCGGCAATTGCTGGTTTTATTCCGGTTTCTGAGAGAAAGGCGAACCTGCTCCTCGATGTTGGCCTTAACCCCGACTGCCGGCCAGATGTACTTTACCAGTATGGAATTTTAGGATCAATTTACTCAAATCAGGTTTTTGGCGTAGAGAACCCAAGGATTGCCTTGTTAAACATTGGCGAAGAAGAGGAAAAGGGGAATCTTGTGACAAAAAGCGCGTATGAGCTAATGAAGGACTCTTCGGATTTCAATTTTGTTGGAAATATAGAAGGGCACCACCTTTTCCATGATAAAAAGGCTGATGTTGTGGTTTGCGACGGGTTTGTTGGTAACGTTGTCCTGAAAGAAGCCGAAGCATTTTATCATTTGCTGAAAAAATTCACACCTGAAAATAGTTTTGCCGAGCGTTTTAACTCCGAGAATTATGGCGGTACCCCTGTACTTGGAGTTAACAAACCAGTAATCATTGCTCATGGTGCATCAAGCCCTAAAGCGATTATGAACATGATTATTCAAACTCGCGAGGTTATATCATCTGACCTATGCGAAAAATTTAAACAAGCATTTAGGTAATGGGAAAAATTACAGCCGCAATCACGGGGGTTGGGGGTTATGTACCCGACTACATTCTTACCAACGACGAATTAAGCAGGATGGTGGACACCACCGACGAGTGGATCATGACCCGTATTGGTATTAAAGAACGTCGAATTCTTAAGGGCGAAGGATTGGGAACTTCGGATATGGCCGTGCATGCCGTAAACGAATTGCTACGAAAGACAGACACTGCCCCGGAAGAAGTTGACATGTTGATTTGCGGTGTGGTTACACCCGATATGCAATTCCCTGCAACAGCCAACATCATTAGCGATAAATGTGGAATTAAAAACGCCTTTGGGTTCGACATGAATGCAGGATGTTCCAGCTTTCTGTATGCTTTAGTTACTGCATCTAAGTTTGTAGAATCCGGCTCACATAAAAAAGTTGTGGTTGTTGGGGCAGACAAGATGTCGTCCATTACCGATTATACTGACCGTTCTACCTGCCCCATATTTGGCGATGGTGCTGGTGCTGTACTTTTAGAGCCTTGTGATGATGGCTATGGCCTTTTAGATGCCAAAATGCAGGTTGACGGTTCGGGGCGTAAGCATTTGCACCAGGTGGCTGGCGGTTCCTGTTATCCGGCAACAATTGAAACGGTTACCAAACGCCAGCACTTTATTTACCAGGAAGGGCAGCCGGTATTTAAGGCTGCTGTTTCGAACATGGCCCATGTTTCCGTTGAAATGATGGAGCGAAATAATATTAAACCTGAGAATTTAGCATGGCTTGTTCCACATCAGGCCAATATGCGTATTATTGAAGCAACGGCGCATCGCATGAAATTGAATAAGGAGCAGGTTATGATTAATATCCAACGTTACGGCAATACAACCAGCGCAACTATTCCCCTATGCCTTTGGGAATGGGAATCAAAACTACGAAAAGGCGATAACATCATTATTGCAACTTTTGGCGCTGGTTTTACGTGGGGTGCTGCCTATGTTAAATGGGCCTACGATGGGGACAAAGTGGCTAAGTAACTTTTCATCTATATAATTATACTTTCAAGCCGGGACAAATAAATTGCTCCGGCTTTACCTTTTCAACTTAACCGAAACCTTCCCGTTTTTTCCATGTTGAGTTATACTGTTGGAGTAAATACTAAGCATAACGCACAATGTCTAAGTGTCTTAAAATACGGCTATAGGCTAAACAATAATTTACGCTAAGTAAAACCGTTTGTTTTGTATGCGAAAATAAAATACGCGGAGTGGAAGTATTGCCCTGCAGAACGGTAGAAAGCGTTGCATTAATCGGAGCTGTTTTAAACCTATAGGGAAGTAGCGATGAGAACTTAACGGTAGCATTTTTGTTTCGTAAGTTAAGAATTAAACAGGGTGTACCGGGCAAAAAAGTCAAGGCTTTTTGAATGTATGTATTTTTTGAGGATGGCTAATATTGCCTCCCATTGTTCAAAGATGTATTTTCAGGGTCTTTCTGAATAATATGACGAACTGTTATTTTTTTTACTAGGTTTGTATCTGAAATGAGAAATTCATGACATTACCGCCAGGCAAATATTCAGGGAAGGAAATATCTTGGTTTAAATCAGTTTTCGATACGTATTACGAAAGTATCCGGAATTTTGCCTACTATAAATCGGGTAGTGTTGATTTGGCCGATGATATTGTTCAGGAGGTATTCTTAAAGTTGTGGAGTATGCGCAATTCTGTCCGCGATGATACGGTTAAATCGTTGCTATACACAATGGCGGGTAATATCATAAAAAATCATTTTAAGCATCTGCGGGTGGTTTATAATTTTCAGCGCGAAAATCCTGTAGAAAATTTCAGCGAGCCCGCCGATGCCGGCATTCGGATGAAGGAACAGGACAGGCAGCTGCAGGATGCGTTGGCGGCAATCCCCGATGGCCCGCGTGAAGTTTTTCTGATGAGCAGGATAGAGGGTTTAACATATCCTGAGATTGGGGAAAGATTGGGGCTAAGTGTAAAAGCAATTGAAAAAAGAATGTCCGAAGCGCTCCGTGTAATGCGCGAACGGTTTAACGATAAGCTATGACCACCACCGACGGTAAACATAGGGATGATTTGAATAACAGCGAGCTGAGTCAAGTTTTGTCGGCCATGAAAGGCATGAAACCTCCCCCTTCGCGGTCAAAGGAGGAGGCGTGGGATTTGCTAATGCAGTCGGTGGCTGAACAGGAGAGTTCTGCACCAAGGGTTTACATGGGTAACCTTAGAACGTGGCTGGCAGTTGCAGCATCGGTTGTTGTTCTGGTGATGGCGGGGTGGAGCTATTTCCGGTTTTCCACCGTTGAGTCGTATTGCCCCAGGGGACAAATGGCCGAAATGGCCTTGCCCGATGGCTCGCGGGTTACGCTGAATGCCGATACAAAGCTCATTTTTCCAAAATTTTTCAGTGTTGCGGGTCGCAATATTAAACTTCAGGGCGAAGCATATTTCAGGGTTAGCCCCGGGAAAAAATTTACGGTTACCGATTCGCAGCATCGTATGGTTGAAGTGGTTGGAACTGAGTTTGATGTTGCCACACGCTCTGAAACTTTCCGGGTGGTTTGCTATGAGGGTATCGTAAATGTAAGCTCCCCTAAAGTTGAAAAAGTAAAGCTGGGGAAGGGTTTAACGGTTGAAGCCGCCGGTGATCGTCTTTTGGTAACGAAATCACCCGTTGATTCTATTGGCGCACCATCGTGGATAAAGGGCGATTTTTCTTTTGACGGTGTACCACTCTCAGAGGTAATAGCGGAAATGGAACGTCAGTTTAAAGTGCAAATAGTAGCTGAAGGATTCAACGCCAATGAACGGACATACACCGGATTTTTCCGTAACTCCAGCCTGAATGAGGCCCTCAATTTGGTAACAATACCTATGGGGTTAACCTTCGAGGTAAACCCCGATTCAACCATCATCAAAATTCACAACTAGGGCGTATGCTACTTTTATTTACATCATTGGGACATTTGGTTTTATATGGTGCGATAACTTCCTCTATTAAACAATTTAATTAGGGTATTTTTATTTTGAGTTGTAGCATATATTAAGTACCTGAGCAAAGTAGAAATTATGTTTTGGGTAAAGCGAAACATTGCCAGAATGCTGCCGATTAATTTTTTTTTGATGGTTAGCCTCATATCCATCAATGGGGCTCTATTTGCGCAGGTTAAGGTTACCGAAAGTTTTGAGAATGCCCCTCTTATTGAAACTCTCGATATTATCAGCAAAAAGTACAGCGTTAAGCTGGCGTACGATAATGCCGCAGTAGTTGGAATTACCGTGAACATGCGCTTCAAAAAGGAAAATGTTAATGAAGTGTTAAAAAAACTGCTTGCAGGTTCCGGGCTCGAGGTGCTCAAAATCAACGATGTTTACGTGTTGAGGAAACAAACGCAACCGTTGGCCGAAGAGGTAAAGCCTAAAAAAATTGTGGGGATTGTGCGCGACAAGGCTACGGGGGAGTCGCTGCCTTACGCTTCGGTAAGTGTACTTGGGGCGAGTGTTGGCACATCAACAAATGCCGATGGTTTTTTTTCAATACAGCAGGGTGCCGCAGATTCAATTAATATCAGGGTAAGTTATATTGGGTTCGAACCCATTGAGATGAAGGTAGCCAAGCTGAAATACGCAGAATCACCTGTTCTGGTTGAGCTGGACAGGAAGTCTATTGCTTTAAGAGATGTTCGGGTGGTTAAGTCAGTTTCAGAGATTGTTACTACCGGGGAACATCCCGGGGAGTTGGTCTGGAACCCTAGTAGAGTAGGGCAGCTACCATCAATTTCTGGTATTGATGTGATGGCACCGCTCCAAATGCTGCCCGGGGTTGATGCTACATTCGAATCGCTTTCCGGTTTAAATATCCGGCATTCCGCTTCCGATAAAAACCTGTTTATTTACGATGGTTTTACCATATACCACATCGACCACTTTTTTGGGGCCTTTACCAGTTTTAACAGCAAGGCCATTAAGGGTATTCGGGTTATGCGGGGTGGGTTTGATGCCCGCTGGGGCGACAGGGCATCGTCGGTAGTTGAAATCACCGGAAAAACGGGCAACGAAAATAGCCTTGTAGTTGATGCCGGGGGCGATCAACTATCGGCGGATATCGCCATGGATGGGCCAATTGGTAAAAAAATGACCTTTGTGCTGGCAGCACGGCGCTCGTTTACCGACTACTATCGGTCCAATCTTTACTATAATCTTTTTGAAAGTGCCCGCTCTGACTTGAATGTATCAAGCAAACAATCTGCATTTACCTCCGATAATTCTATACCGAAGTTTTACTACTACGATGCCAATGTGAAGCTCAGCTATAAACCGACGGATAAGGATAATATCTCACTTAGCGGCTACAGGGGTACCGATGATTTGAACTATACGCAGATGGAGGGAAACCCTTATACGCTGGAAGACTCCCATTGGGGAAATCAGGGGGCTGGGGTTCGTTGGTCTAGGCAGTGGAGCCCTTCATTTTATCACACCCTTACAGTTGGCGCATCGGAATACGAGCTGTACTATAACCACATAGACAGTACGTTGAAGCGAAGGCAAAATTCTTCCTATAGAGACACCATACTCAGGCACTACAATATAGATAATAAGCTGTCTGATGTTACGGTTAATTTACAGTGTCAACTGAGGATTGGTAAAATAAATACGGTAGAGGGCGGCCTTCACACAAACATTGTAGATATAGAGTCCTTTGAGTCGTACTTTCAGGCATCGGGCGGGAGTATTGTGATGGATACGGCAAAAAACAACAACTTCTATTCCCGAGTTTACACGGGTTGGTTGCAGAATACCATCTCTGTTGGCCGGTTAAAGGCGTTTACGCTGGGATTAAGGGCAACATACCATAATTTAACCTCGGAGTATTACTTTGAACCACGCGCCCAGGTGATGTTTAAACTCAACCAAAGGCTTAACCTGAAACTTGCAGCAGGCTTCTACAATCAGTACGTAAACCGGATTGTTCAGTTTGGGAATAGCTATCGGAATATCTGGGTTGCCTCCGACGGGGATAAGTTCTCTGTGGTAAAGTCAAAACATCTTATTACAGGATTTACCTGGAATTCTGGTTCCGGCTTACTGGTTGATCTTGAGGGATACCTTAAAAGTACCGATGGAATTACTGTCCTGCAAAATGTTGTAAGGCGTACAAATTCAACCCAAATTACCATGCTAACCAGGACATTTTTGATAGATAGCCGT
>JBFXEO010000144.1:0-7809 GCA_050180015.1 Bacteroidales bacterium
ATTAGCGGGCTGATAAGCGTACTAATAAAGGATGAAATTGACCAGCAGCTGAAGCTGGAGGCCAACGAAATTGCGTGGAGGATTGGGAACAAGGAGTTTTATCAGGCAACATACCCATCATCCGGCATAGAGGCTATGGCAGAAAATGCTTCGTTGGGGGAAATATACAAGGATACGGTGATATACGACCCCATACAGAAGGAGTCTGTTCCATTCCGTGAGTATTCACTCACCCAAAGGCTTGATGGTAAAAATTACCGGATATCTACAAGGCGAATGCTGATGGAGCTTGACGATTTTCTTACAATTTTTACGGGCCTCATTTCTGCCATCCTGCTTTTTGTTTTTCTGGGGTTGTTTATTTTCACCAAAAGATTCAACAGCAGAATTTTCAGAACATTCAACTCCAACCTTGAAAACTTGAAAGTTTACTCGTTTAACCCCCCGGTGAAGTTAACGCTGTTGCCAACCGGAATAGCTGAATTTGATGAGCTTAACCGGGTGCTGTCAAGAATGTCGGATCGGCTTGAGAAGGATTATATCGACTCCAAGGAGTTCTCGGCCAACGTGGCCCACGAAATACAAACCCCGCTGGCCATCATCCGCAGCAAGTGCGAGAACCTTTTCTCCAAACCCGATTTGAACGATGAAACCGTTACCGCGTTACGGGACATTTACCTTTCCACCGATAAGCTGTCGGGTACAATTAAAGCCCTGCTCCTGCTGGCAAAAATTGATAACGGGCAGTTCAACGATAAAAGCTTGGTTTCGTTCAATGAGCTGCTGGAGAATTGGGTCGATTCGCTCCGCGATATAATTGTAGATCGTAGCCTGCTGGTTTCCATATCGAATACCAATAATTGTACTTTTTTGATGGATCGGCGATTGGCCGATCTGTTGGCCCAGAATGTTTTTGTGAATGCCATTAAGCATTCCTCCAGGGGCGAGAAAATAGAGATTGTCCTCTCAAAGAACCAGTTCCAGATTTCGAACCACGGTGCAAAACCGCTGAGACACCCACAGAAAATATTTGAAAGGTTCTATAAAGAGTCCAGGAACAAGGAATCGACAGGAATAGGTTTGGCCATTGTAAAAAAAATTGCAGATTTTTATGGTATAAGCATTACCTACACCTTTAAGGATTTCCGGCACGTTTTCACATTCCAGCTACCCAGCTGTTAGTTTTTTGTTAGAATTGTTGCGTTTGTTTGCAGTTGAATTTTTTTTGGCCTTTGTACTTAAGACTATCAAAAGGTATTGAATATGGATTATAAGCAGAGGAAATTCGATTTCACCATTATTGTTCCGGTATATAACGAGGAGGATAACCTGGCGCGTTTGTATGCAGAGTTGAATAAATTTGTAGCGGGTACCGGCATTAAATCGAAAGTTCTTTTTATCGACGATGGCTCTTCGGATGCCAGCCTGGCAAAGATTAAGGAGCTTTGCTCCCGTTCCGAGCATTTCACCTACTGCTCGTTCGACAGGAACTACGGTTTAAGTGCCGCCATAAAGGCCGGGTTCGATCACTCCGATACCCCGTGGACGGGATATATTGACGCCGATTTGCAAACGTCGCCCATGGATTTCAATATTCTATGGGGCTATGTGGACGATTACGATTTGATCACGGGCGTTCGGTCCAACAGGAAAGATTCATTTGTAAAGAATGCCTCCTCGTTTATCGCCAATAAAATACGTAGGGCATTTACACACGATGGAATGGACGATACCGGTTGTCCGTTAAAAATAATTCGTACCGAGGTTGCCCAGAAAATACCCATGTTTAAGGGTCTGCATCGTTTCCTGCCGGCTATGGTACTGCTTCAGAAAGGAAAAATAGTTCAGGTTCCGGTACAGCACTTTCCCCGGGTTGCCGGAAAATCAAAGTTTAACCTGTGGAACCGCTTGCTGGGCCCGTTGATGGACTGCTTTGCCTACCTGTGGATGAAGAAGAAGTATATAAACTACAGGGTTAAGGAGAATAGCCAAAATTTACCGTACTTAATTTTATGAGTAGTATAATTGTTTTTGGGATTGGCTTTTTGGCGCAGGCGTTATTTTCCAGCCGTATTATTCTGCAATGGATAATTTCTGAGAAGAACAAAAAGATGCTCACCCCAAGGTTGTTCTGGGAGTTAAGCTTGCTGGCATCTTTTCTTCTGTTTATTTACGGATACCTGCGCGATGATTTTGCAATAATGCTGGGACAGGTTATTACCTACTATATCTATATACGGAATATGCAGCTGGAGCATGTTTGGGCGAAGTTGCCACGGTTGATGCAGATTTTTTTGTACCTGTTTCCGGTGATAATATTGACGTATGGGTTTAACAATAATATAGTTGACAGGGAAAATCTGTTCAACTTTGAGCATATTTCATCGTCCCTGATGGCTTTGGGAGTTATTGCCCAGATACTATTTACACTCCGGTTTGTTTACCAGTGGGTGTATTCCGAGAAAAGGAAGAAATCACACCTCCCCATGGGGTTCTGGGTGCTGAGCCTCGTTGGCTCATCGCTTATACTCATATACGCCATTTTCAGGCTCGATCCCGTGCTAATCCTCGGGAACTCTTCGGGTGTTGTGGTTTACTCAAGGAACATTTATATTCTAAAAAAGTATGGAGAGTAAAGGCTTGATGCGCTACCAGAAGGTTGCCCTGCTATTGGTTTCGGTTTTGCTGCTGTTTGCAGGTCTGGACAAAATAGAGATTAACATAATGGAGGCCCGTAATTTTACAGCTGCCCGGGAAATGGTACAGAGCAAGGAGTACCTCCTGACCACCCTGAACGGCGAGCCCCGTTACCAGAAACCTCCTTTGCCAACCTGGTTAACGGCTGCCTCGGCCAGTATATTTGGCTTTAATTCCCTTTACAGCTTGCGGTTGCCGGTAGTGCTGATCACACTTCTCCTGGTATTCACTTTTTTCTGTTTCTCTAAGCTTATAGGGTTTGGGAATACCCAGAGTTTTAACAATGGGTTGATACTAATTACAACGTTTTACATTTTTTTTGCGGGTCGCGATAACCAGTGGGATATGTACACCCATAGCTTTATGATGGTTAGTATATACTTCCTGTGGAAGTTGCTGACCGATGACAGGCACCAGCTTCGGGACAGCACTATGGCGGCAGCTTTTTGGGGTTTATCGTTTTTAAGTAAGGGCCCAGTTTCGTTTTACGCGTTACTGGTGCCATTCCTTATAAGCTACCAGCTGGTGTACCGTATTCCGTTCGAGAAAAAGGGTTATTACCTTTTATACTGGTTGTTGGGAGGTTTGGCGTTGGGAGTTTCATGGTTTGTGTACGTTCATATTAAGGATCCGGAGTATTTTAAGATTATTGCTACGCGTGAAACGTCAAACTGGGGTACGTATGCTGTGAAACCCTTCTACTACTACTGGAGTTTCTTTGCTCAAAGCGGACTTTGGACAATTCCTTCGCTAATAGCCCTGTTTTATCCGTACATGAGGAATCGGGTTGCCAATCCAAAGCTGTATAAGCTGGCAGTTTTATGGACATTGCTATCGGTTGTTCTTTTATCGCTGGTTCCCGAAAAAAAGGTGAGGTACTTGGTTCCTGCTTTAATACCGCTGGCACTAACCGTAGGGTTCTACGTGGAGTATATTTTCCGGAATTTCAGCAGCAACATGCAGAAGTATGAAAGGGTGCTTGTTCACATATCCTATGGGATAATTGCGCTTATCGGCATTCTGTTTCCTGTTGTGGTTGCCTATATACTTAAGGATGAAATTGGTAAGTATTTGTTTCGTTTGATATTCTCCTCGTTGTTAATTTATGGTTGTACATTTACCGTGGTGAACGGTTTGATAAAAAGGAATTTTGCGCGGATATTCTATTCAACCGTTGCGTTATTCGTTATTGTGGTGGTTGCCCTTTTGCCAATTTCGTCGGATGTGTTTAAGAATCCAGCCTACACCCCGGCACGGGCTGCCTTGGCCATCGAAAAGCAGTATGGTATAAAAACTTACAGTTTTTGTGATGTTCCTCCGGAAATAGTTTGGGATTTTGGGAAGCCTATCCCTGTAATTAATCGTGGCGGTGACGGAATGAAGCTACCCGATGAGGGTAAGTTTGGCCTGTTGAATGAAGGCGATTCCACGGCACTAATCAACCAACTCTCTGGCTACGAGGTAAAAAGAGTATTTCGGATAGATATGAATGTCCGGGACAAACACTCCAACCGCAAGATTAAAGATTACTTTCTGGTTACCCGGAAGGAGTAAAGGTTAACATTCCACTGGTAATTAATGTAACACTTGTTGAACCAGGGCAGCAGCTTCGGTAAGGGTAATTGCACTGTAAACTTTCAATCCCGATTCGTCGATAATTCGTTTACCCTCAGCCGCATTTGTCCCCTGTAACCTTACAATAACCGGAACGCTGATACTCCCGATTTCCCGGTAGGCATCTACAACTCCCTGGGCAACCCTGTCGCAACGGACGATTCCACCGAAAATGTTGATAAGTATTGCTTTTACGTTGGGGTCCTTAAGGATTATCCGGAAGCCGGCAGCCACTGTTTTGGCATTGGCACCACCACCAACATCCAGAAAGTTGGCCGGCTCTCCGCCCGATAGCTTAATAACATCCATGGTTGCCATTGCTAACCCTGCGCCATTTACCATGCAGCCAACATTTCCGTCAAGTTTTACGAAGTTAAGGTTATTCTCACCGGCTTCAACCTCAGCAGGGTCTTCCTCGTAAATATCCCTGAGCTCTTCAAACTCCGGATGACGGTAAAGGGCGTTATCGTCAATAGAGCATTTGGCATCGGCGGCCAGCACATCGTCGTTCGACGTTTTTACAACAGGGTTTATTTCCAGTAACGACAGATCGTTTGCTGTGTATGCGTCGTATAGCGAAGTTACAAACTTCACCATTTGTGAGTATGCCTTGCCGGTAAGCCCAAGGTTAATGGCAACTTTTTTGGCTTGGTACGGCTGAATGCCGATAGGATTAATTTCTTCCTTAAATATCAGCTGCGGGGTTTGTGCTGCAACCGCCTCAATATCCATTCCTCCCTGTGGGGAGTAAACAACCATATTACGGCCTGTAGCACGATTTAGCAGTATGCTGATGTAAAACTCCTTAATGGCAGAAGGACCAGCCTGGTAAATTCCCTGCTCGATCAAAACTTTACGTACCAGTTTTCCACTGGGGTCAGTTTGATGGGTAACCAGGGTCATCCCGATAATTTCTTTTGCATATTTTTCAACCTCAACAATTGATTTGGCAATCTTAACACCACCCCCCTTGCCACGTCCACCGGCATGTATCTGAGCTTTAACGGCAATAGTATCGGTTCCGGTGTCTTCCATAATCAACTTTGCATTGCTTACCGCTTCAGCTGGATTGAATGCAACCTTACCCAATGGAATTGGAACGCCTGCCTTTTTAAGAATCCCTTTCGACTGATATTCATGTAAATTCATGGATAGAATCTTTATCGGTTTTTGGTTTTTAAAAATACAAAAAATGATTGAGTACCTTTGTGCAAAACTATTCTTTATGGGTAAGAACAGGAAATTAGCCAATGATGAGTTGAACCGTAAAAGCGTGGAAGAGTATAGGGTATCGGGGAAACTGCCCATTGTTGTTGTTTTGGACAGTATTAGAAGTTTAAATAACGTGGGGTCTGTTTTCAGAACTTCCGATGCGCTTTTGGTCGATAAGATTTTTCTATGCGGAATAACGGGAACACCACCCGGTAGGGAAATTCACAGGACTGCACTTGGTGCCGAAGATTCAGTAAGCTGGCAGTATTTTGATAGCACTGTTAATGCTGTTGTGGCATTAAAGAACGATGGTTATTGGGTAATCTCGGTGGAGCAAACGGAAAGCAGCGTAAATTTGGCAGAATATCAACCCAAAGCAGATCAGCGGTACGCTTTGGTTTTTGGGAATGAGTTGCGGGGTGTGGAGCAGGATGTAGTTGACCTATCCGACGAGTGCATTGAAATCCCCCAGTTTGGCACCAAGCATTCCTTCAATATTTCCGTATCGGTGGGCATTGTTCTGTGGGATTTTTTCTCGAAGTTGAGAATGGGTTGAAAAGAGTGAAGGCCTGCAGCATGGCAGGCCTTCACTCTTTTTATAGTTGTTTGTATGTTACTCAACAATAGTTTTGAATGCATCGTTCTGGAAGTAGTTGCGGAATTCAACATCGTCCATTGCACGGGTTTTCAGGCTGGCATCTTTGCCAATGGCCGTGCGGAGGTTGTCAAGAACAGTAGCTTCCTCCTGGGTACGGGCACCTACAATTGCGCGACCGTAGAAACTCTTTGCCGACTCAACTTTTGCAAAGGTATTCTTGGCAGCATCAACTTATCCGCTAAGCAGCAAGGCCAATCCCTGATTGAATGAATCGGATCCGCCTAGATATTCAGCAGCAGCGGGGTATTGGCCTTTCAGAATGGCAATAATGCCTAAGTTGTACTTAACATCATTTCCAGCATCGGTGGCTTCGGTGAAGTATTTTTCAGCTTCGTCGAATTTACCTTCCAGCATTGCTACACAACCCCGGTTGTTTGATACGGCAGGAATTTTCTGATCGGCAGGAATTTTATCCAATGCGGCCTTGGCTGCAGCGGCATTTTTGTCCTTGATGTATAGGTATGCAGCGTTGTTGTAGCCGCGTGGGCAGCTATATTTTTCACCGGCTTTCATGTAAACTTCAATTTTCTTGTTTGCATCGGCTACCAGTGTAGCTGCGTAAAGCATTTCTTCAACGTTCAGGCCATCGTAGGTGTTATTTTCAACCATGTATTTTAGGGTATCGTCGGAGAAACCAACGTTATCTGCTGTTGCAACCATTTTCGATCTGCGAAGTTGGGGTAAAATTTTCTCCGCCAATACCTGGTAAACTTTCGATAGGTTTTTAATTTCCTTTTCACGAACTTCAGGATCGGAATACATGGAGAGTACGCGTAGGATTAATTCTTTATCTTCAACGTCCGAAGCCTGAACGGCTTTCTGGAAACCATCCCAGTCCTCCGAGGTTGTTTCTACCGATACCCCTTTTTCATTTTTAACCTTTGCTTTTTTGAATACATCGCTTAAGTATTTGTCGGAATTTTTTCCACGCTCCTGTGATAGTTTTTCGTTTAACTTTTCAGGGCCGTCGGGCGATGCGTAGGCAGAAATTTTGATCTCTTTAAGTTCTTTGTTTGAAATTTTGCTGGCTTCAACCAGGAATTCGTTAAGGGCTTTAATGTCATCCTTGGTTAATTCTGAGTTGCGAATGTCGGAGCGTTGAATAACAAAGTTAATTTGCGCTTCTTTTTGTTCTGAGGTGGTACGAACAAATTTATCTTTCATCATAATTGGTTTTGGATCTATGTCAACCAGCTTGTAGGTTGCAATGGTTCCAATACCAATTTTCTGGGGTGCGTTAAATGGAACTTTTTGATCTTTGTAGGTGATAACAAAACGTAATTCAAGATCGCAATGGAACATTTCGTCTTTGTAGTCAAATTCAACGTCATGTTTCCATGATCCGCCTGCTTCGTAGTTTATTACCTGATTGTTGGCCTGAACATCTTCACCCTGAAGCATTTTTACAGGTAAGGGTAATTCTCCTCCCTTGTAAACAATAACAGGGGTGATTTCTATTATGGCCTTCTTGTTGAAATACTTTGCAGGAATAGTACCTTCAATGGTAGCTTTCACCTTGTTGGCTGTTACTTCCATAGGGTTTGGGGTAACCTTTAAAGTAAAACCGGCAGGCAATTCCTTCATTTTTTCAACACCTCCACAAGCGCTTAATAGTAAAGCGACAAGTG
>JBFXEO010000145.1:0-7704 GCA_050180015.1 Bacteroidales bacterium
AACCGAGTTTAAGTCCATACTTTCAATGATCCCAGCCATTTATATGAAGGATTTTGAGGGGTTGAAAACATCCGGAAGGTTTAGTATCGATGGATTTGTCCGGGGAACGTACAACGATTCTATTATGCCCAACGCATCGCTTGCGCTGGTGGTTGAAAACGGTATGTTCCAGTATCCCGATTTGCCAAAATCGGTTAGCAATGTCAACATAAACACCAAGGTTAGGTTCGACGGAACCAATATGGACAATACCACCGTAAGCGTTGACCAGTTTCACCTGGAGCTGGGCGGGAACCCATTCGATGCCCGTTTGCATGTGGCTACCCCAATGAGCGATATGCAGGTTGATGGTAATGTTACCGGAAAGATAGACTTTGCCTCGCTGGCCGATGTTGTACCGCTCGATAGTATGACTATTGTTGGAGTACTTGATGCCAACCTCGGCTTTGGCGGTAAACTGTCCTACATTGAGCAGGAGGACTACGAAAAGTTTAAGGCCGATGGCTCGCTGAGGCTTTCCAACTTTATTTTTACCAGCAACGATTTGCCCCAAGGCCTTAAAATCAACGAAATACTGCTTAACTTCTCACCTAAATTTGTTGATTTGGCCAAGTTCGATAGCCAGATCGGCAAGAGCGACCTTAAGATGACCGGACACCTGGAAAACTTTATTCCGTTTGTATTCAAGGATCAAACCATTAGGGGTAACCTAAACGTTACATCCAACACCCTCGATGTAAATGAATTTATGACAGGCGAGGAGAGTAGCCCCGAGGTGGAACAACCGGAAGAGGCAGATACTACTGCTACCGCAATGGGTGTTGTTGAAATCCCCAGGAACATAAACTTCAACATGAAGTTAAACATGGAGCAAATCCTTTTCGATAAGCTCGAAATATCAAAGCTAAACGGAGATGTAACCGTGAACGATGGTATTGCAGATATGAAGAATCTGGGTATGAACCTGCTCCGGGGATCCATGTCGTTGAGCGGACTCTATAATTCGCAGGATGCAAAGGCTCCCAGGGCCGACCTCAATTTCAGCATGAAAAACATCGATATACCCTCTGCCTTTAGGTCGTTCTCGTCGTTACAGAAAATTGCTCCTGCCGTAAAGAACATGACAGGAAACGTATCAACTCAGCTCAAGGTTAGCACAACCCTGGATACTACCATGATGCCGGTACTAAATAGCATTGATGCCTACGGAAGAATCCAGTCAAAGGAGATAGGCTTCAGTAATTCCGAGGTATTTGCAAAGTTAGCCGATGCGCTTAAGAGCGAAAAATTTAGGAATCCTTCCATCAGGGATGTTGATGTTAGCGTAAAAATTAAGGATGGCGTGTTAACCATCGATCCGTTTGACACCAAAATTGCCGATGCAAAGATGAATTTTGGCGGTGATATGGGGCTCGACCAAACCCTTAACTTTAAGGCAGCGGTTTCTGTGCCGGCATCCTACCTGGGCCCGGCATCGGATATGTTGAATAAGTTGGCCGGGAAAGCCAATTTGAAACCGGTAGATGAGCTTAAGTTAAACCTGAAAATTGTTGGTACAACGTCCAAACCCGATGTACAGATTGACTGGGGCGAGGCTTCATCGGGCGCAAAAGAATCCGTTAAAGAAATGGTCGATCAAAAGGTTGATGAGGCCAAAGTTGAAGCCCGGAAAAAGGCAAAGGCCGAGGCCGATAAGCTAATTGCCGATGCAGAGAAGGAAAGCGTTAAGCTTAAGGAGGAAGCGGCTAAATTGGCCGATAAAATAAGAAAAGAGGCCGAGGAGCAGGCACAAAAAACTGAGGCCGAGGGCAAAAAGAAGGGGCCAATTGCCGAAAAGGTAGCCAAGGAAGCAGCCAAGGAAATTCGGAGGAAAGGAGAAGCTTCGGCCCAGAAGTTAATACAGGAAGCTGATGCTAAGGCAGCCCAGCTCATTGAAAGAGCTAAGGTTGAAGCTGCTAAGCTGGATCAGCAGTAGCGGGTGTTATGTGTTGTTACCACTTTTAAAAGTAACCGTTTATCGAACGACGTGGAAAATTGAGTTCGTCTTTAAATTCAGGAAATTCACGTCGTTCGGTTTTATTGACTTGCAATTTCATTGTTTTTTCGTTTCGGCTTGCTTTTGGTTGTACAATTTAATCCTTCTGTTGGCATGAAATCATTTGTAAGTGATATATCTGGCAAGGAATTCCCCTTACCCGAAAGGGTTTCGGGCAAATCAATAAGGGCAAACCTGCTCGCTACCATTCAAAAGGAGTATCCGCAATTTAGCCCCGACAATTTTTTATCCCTCCATGAGCTTAATGGCTTTAGGGAAAAATACATCACAGAAACGCTTGTGAATGAGGTGGGCGACCTATCGCAATTTGAGGAAAAGGTACTGCAATCGTTACGCGATAAAAGCACAATTGCCGATAAGCTCGATGGCGACGATAAACCATTAACCCTTGGGCAGCGGGTTGCCGATAAGGTGGCCACGTTTGGTGGTAGCTGGATTTTTATTATCTCGTTCGGATTTTTTATTTTCATTTGGATTGGGATAAATATTTTTTGGTTGGCTAACAGGGCGTTCGACCCGTACCCATTTATCCTGCTTAATCTAATTCTTTCCTGCTTGGCAGCTATTCAGGCCCCTGTAATTATGATGAGCCAGAACCGTCAGGAGGAGAAGGATAGGGAACGCTCACGGAACGACTACATGATCAACCTGAAATCTGAAATTGAAATTAGAACTCTCCACGAAAAGGTAGATCATTTTATGCTGCACCAAATGCAGGAGGTGGTGGAAATTCAGCGTATCCAGATAGAGATGATCAACGATCTTCAGAGGCAAATCGGGAAGAGCTGAGTTTCAGCCACTGGTTTACTTTAGCAGTAACTCAAAATCGGTCTTTAACGGTTGGTTTGCTTCCCAATCGTATAGCGTTATTCGTCGCATTTGGTAGTAGTACTGCCAAAAACTCCGTAAAGCATTAATGTATTTCTGCTTTGCTTGGTCGCGCTCAGTTTGGGCAACGTTAAGATCCAGGACGTCAATTTTTCCAATTAAAAAACGTTCCTTGGTAACGTTGTAGCGGTTCTGGGAGATGATATCGGCCTTTTTTGCCAGTCCAACCTGATTGTTCTGACGGTTGAACTGCATAACCTTTAGGAAAATGTCCTGCTCAAAGTCAACAATTGCCTGATCAACCGTAGTTCGGATCACTTCCCGTGATGACTGAGCCATTTTAACTTTTCCCTTGCCCAGCCCCCAGTCCAGTATTGGAATCTGAAGCTCAACCTTTATGGTCTGAAGATCGTTGTAGTTTTCGTAGGTTTTTGAGAGCAGCTCTGCATCCCGGTTAATTCCATACGTTGCATTTAACGTTGCGTTAAATCCCCTATTTGCCCGGGCCTGTGCCACATCGCGTTCCGCCTCAATCAGCTGCCTGTCATATCCCAGTATTAGCGGATTGTTTGTTTTTGCAAGCGACAGGGCATCATCGTATTTTACTGCAACGGTGGGAAGCGAGTCGGGTATTATCAGCTCTAAATCGTAAGTATCGTTTAACCCCAGGTACGATTTAATTTTTGACTTTTTAAGCTGAAGGTCAACCTCTGCATCGCTTACATCGCTACCGGCGTTAAGGAAGCTGAGCTCCATCTGCAGTAGTTCATTCTCTGCTATGGTTCCTATGTTATACCGCCCCTTGGCTATTTTATACAGAGTATCGCTGTTGGCGTAATTTAAGTTTGCAGTTTTAAGGTTTTGCTGGGCCAAAATAAGGTCGAAGAACAATCCGGATGCTTCCATGGAAATATTTTCGAGGGTTTGGATGTAATTCTGCCTGGCTTCTTCGTACTTAATGGGCTCAATTTTCTTTTTCCATTTTAGCGTATTAAACCCATATATAGGCTGGGTGAAGCCTATTTGGTAAGGAACAGATTTGTACGCAGTGGAGTCGGTTTTAAAGTAATCATTCCTATCCAAAGATGTGTTTACATAGAAGTTTCCACCGGTTAAGCCAATATTCTGGTTCATGGTAAAACCGAGCGATGAAGTATTTTTGTCCACATCAACATAGCTATACGTGCCATCGTCCTGCAAATTGCCAATGAGCGCCCTGTTATAGTCCACTGCCGTGGCATTCATGGTAATGCTTGGCAGGAATTCTGCCTTATATGTTCGGTACTCCCAGTATGCCGCCCTAAAGCGATGTTTTGCCAGAATTGCCTGCGGTGACTGATCCTTTGCCAGCTGTATTACATCATCAAGGGTTAGCCTGTTTACTGGTTTTTGTGAATATGTGTACGGCGCTAGTGTTGCTATAAGGATGATTACACCTGTAATTTTTTTCATTTTAACACGGTTTGTTGGTATGACTATTCGTATCGTAATGACTCGATGGGATCCTTTTCGGCTGCCCGCTTGGCGGGCGATAACCCAAAAATAACGCCTACGGCTGCCGAAACCCCAAAAGCAATAATAACCGACATTGGACTAACAACGGTAAGAATTCCTGCAAAATGAGTTATTAACTGAGAGAGGATTATTCCAAGAATAACGCCGATTAATCCGCCACTAACGCTTATAAGCACAGCTTCGGCAAGGAACTGGGCAATAATATCGGCCTTTTTTGCACCAATAGCCAACCGGGTACCAATTTCCTTAATACGCTCCATTACTGAGGCAAACATGATATTCATGATTCCTATTCCCCCAACAATCAGTGAAATGCTTGCAATAGCACCAAGAACAATGTTGAATATGTCCTTAGTACGCTGCTGCTGTTTTAGCAATAGTTCCGGAACGGTTATTTCAAAGTCTTTTACTTCTGAATGCCTGCGGAGCATCATTCGACTTAGTATTTCCGATGTTGATGCAATGTCCTCGGTTTCTCGTACCTGAATTATTATCCTATCAAGTTGATGGTAATTTTTGGGTGCCTGCGATTCGGTACTGCCACCAAACGACATGATAAACCCAAATCCTCGCATAACAGATCCTCCTTCCGAGATTCTTTTGGAGTTTACCAGGGCCCTGTTCTGGTAACGGAGTAACATGCTTTTTGCCGGAACATAAACATTATCGTTGTAAACATTTACGCCACTATTCTCAAAACCCGTCAGCTTAATATTCGATTTCGAGAGGATGCCTATCACCCTTAACCAAACATTCCCAAACTTTATGTACTTCCCAATAGGGTTAGCTGTACTAAAAAACTTGGTTTTAATATTTGAGCCTATCACACAAACCGGTATCCCGTGATCCTCGTGGTAAGCATCGAAGAAGACGCCTTCCTCCAGCGGAAGGTTAAAGAGTGAAAAGTAATCGTTCGAAACACCCATTATTTTAGCAGGCATCCTAATTCCATTGTACTGCACAAATGAATTAAGGCTAATCTCGGGGCTAATTCGCTTAACCGACGGAACAATATCCTTTACTGCTTCCAAATCACCAAGCGTTAGTCCTGGGGAAAACTTCTGTTTCTGAGTATTACCATTATTTTCTTCCGACGACTCGGTATCCGGTGCTTCAAAAACGGAGTTGATGATGATGTTATTGACCCCAACCATTTTCATTTGCTCGAGGATTTCCTTTTGAGCTCCATTTCCAATGGCCAACATACTAATTACAGCCGCAACACCGAAGATAATACCCAACGCTGTTAGTATCGATTTCAGCTTATTGGCCATTATCGCCTCAATGGCAATATTGATATCGTGGGCGTAACGGCGGTATATCTGGAAGACATTTATGGAATTGCTGAATTTACTCAGCCTTTTTCCCTTCGCGTTTTTTGCGTTCACCACGATCCAATTTTTTAGTTTCGCTTGCAGGCTTATCGCCCTTTATGTCCATTTGCCCACCGCCATTGAATTGCATCATCATCTTCTGGGCATTGGCCTTGGATTTAAGCGCCATCTCTTGCTCATGACGAATGCCTTCCTCTTCCTTCTTTTTTTGTTCAGCCTTTTCCTTTAGAATAAGAATTAACTCCTCCCCAGCCATTTCAAAATTTTCTGGCTTTACAGGCATCGAAATGTAAATTTCATCATCTACGTTTAATCCTCGTCCTATAATGATATAATTCTCGTTCATTTCACCGGGCACAACAACCTGCTTTTTCCCTTTCTTAGTAAATACATAGCTAATGCTATCGTCGGCATGTAAAGCCTCCAATGGAATGTACATTACCGAATCGTAAACATTTGTAATGATTTGGTTACCCGTAGTCATCGATGGACGAAGAATTGGATCGTACTCGTTTACACGAATTGCAACCTCAAACACCTTGGCATCGGTATTGGGGAGCTGCTCGCCAATGTTAGCCACCTCTATTACCTCACCGGTAAATTTTTTCTCGGGGAAAGCGTCAACGGTAATTCTAACCAGCTGGTTCTTTTTCACCTTGCTGATGTCAATTTCGTTTACGTATGTTTTTGAGTTCATGATTGATAAATCGGGAAGGGTTGCCACGGTTAAATCCCAGGGGCTGACACTTGAGCCAACCTTGCGTTTTGTCCCGCTCCATTCGCGGAAGTAAATAACCATCCCCGGTTTTGGGGCGCGTATTTCAAATTTGCTGAGTACATCAAGCATATCCTGCCTTTCCCGTTTTTGCCGTTCAAGGTTGATGGCCACCTCTTTCATTGATGCTTCGGCCTGCTCCTTTTTGAGCGAGTAGTTGTGCGATGCCTGCTGGTATTCCCGTTCAGCTTTGTCGAGGTTGATTTGAGCTTGACGTTGTGTGGCTGGCGGTTCATACTTGGATTGATCAAGCACTATTTGTTTTTCCTCCATATCAAACTTAAGGTTGATAAGGTTGTTGCGGAGCTCCCTCAGCTGTAGCGTGGTGTCGAGTTGAGCCTTCAGGTAGGCTTGCTGGCTTTTTTCCAGGTCATCTTCGGTAGTTTTAAGCTGGTTGCTAAGTGCAGAACGGTCTAGCGTTGCAACGTAAGCCCCGGAATCGACAACGGTTCCTTCGGGGATTAAATCCTGAATTTTCACCTCCGATATTCGAAACGTTCGTCCACGAAGTTCTGTGGGGGCCATGATATCCTCGGAATTTTGAGCTTTAAGCTCGCCGGTTACATTAACCAGTATTTCGAATTTGCCCTGAGCAACCTTAACAAACTGAGGCGCAGACTTGTCCTTATCGGAAGAGCCAAAGAAAGTAAAGGCAAGAACAATGGCAACAATAACTGCAAAGCCAATTATTATTTTTTTTCTCATTGCTTGGTTGGATTAAAAAATAATAGGTCAACGTAATTGAATGACAAATTTAGCATTAGTTTAATCATACAGTGTTAAAACATGTTAATTGCCTTAATATTGCTTGGACTCAACAGATATTTTGCATTAAATATTGGTTAAAGCGTTGAAGTTAATATTATTTATCATGGAGAATAACACGTTTGGGTATATCCATGTGCACATTTTATTCATTGGTATTATTGAGTCGTTTGTGGTAGCGTTGTGTGCCACAATATGCAGATATAAAAAACCAGCATAAGGCACAGGGAAAGGTAATAATCAACGATAAGATATGTTATAAGTATAAAAAACAACTTTGAAAAACATGTTGTAAAACATACTAGGGGGGGGTAGTTGTGTCTAATAATTATTACATTTGTTTAGGCAGACGCTTCAGGTATAGCATTGAATGTTCAGCCGGTGTACAGCGGCTGTGTACCAGCGGTTGGTGCTAAACGCCGGGGTCACGG
>JBFXEO010000146.1:0-7677 GCA_050180015.1 Bacteroidales bacterium
GATACCCTCCGCCTAATTAAAGGCGAGGGGAATGGACTATTTATGATAGACAGAGAGCTAAAGCAAAGAGTATTTGTGGATGCTACAGCAAAAGCTGAATAGAACTTAGACGCCAGCAAAAAAGGGAGCAAGTTGCTCCCTTTTTTATTCTCCAATATCCCTATACTCAAGAATATCTCCTGGTTGACATTCTAAAACTCTGCAAATAGGATCGAGCGTCGATAATCTTATAGCCTTTGCTTTTCCTTGTTTTAGAATTGACAGGTTCGATAGCGTAATGCCAACCCTTTCGGAAAGTTCGTTCAACCTCATCTTTCGCTTTGCCAGCATTACGTCTAGGTTAACTATTATCGCCATAGCACTATATCATTAAACTATTTTCCTCCTTTAACAACGGCCCTGAATGGCAAGCGGGTAAAGCCATACCTGTCGGGGTTTAAAACCCTGTCAGGGGGTTCCCGGTATAGGTGCAAGGGGGTACTTGGGAAGTACCCCCTCCCTCCTCCGAAGTACCCCATCGTACCGTTTTGACACGACGGGGTATCGTTTTAATGGGCTGCCGCATCAAAACGGTACGGCGATCTGTCAGATTGACGCATCGTCGTACCGAAACGGTGGGCCCGCCTGTCAGTTCGACGCGATGGCCTATCCATTCGATGGGCTCGCGCGTCGATTCGATGGGCCATCGCGTTAAAACGATGCGGTGACCCCTCCCTGATGCGGGGGCGGTGTTACATTGCCGCCTCCCGGCAGGGGGTGGAATCCCCCCGGGCAGCGGGGAGGCAGGTTGGCCTTACCCCCTGACAGGGTTTAAAACCCTGTCAGGGGAACGTGATTGTATAATGGCGTGTACCGGGAACCCGGGGTGTTTACCTGATAACCAACCTGGCGGAGCAGGTTTTACCGCCGTCAACGACCCGGACGGTGTAAACCCCGGGGGCGTACCTTGAGAAGTTGTGTTTTACCCTGTTTTGGCCAAGGGCAAAACTTTCGAGGGTTTGCCCCGACATGGAGGTAATGCTGACCGTGGCCTTTCCCCCGTTTGCACTGTACTCAATAGCTGCGCTGCCTTCGGCCGGATTTGGGTAGATTTTTAGCGGGCATTTACCCTGAGCGTCGGCCATGGGCATACCGGTGGGCTTATCAACGGTAACTTTCTGCACCAATGTAGAGTCATTTCCGCACAAATCACTTGCAGTAATAACCGCATCATAAAGTATTTCAATTTCACTCTCTCCTGTTTTCACAAATTCATAACTATTCATGGTTATTCCTGTGTTATCATCACTGACTGCATACCCAGTCACATCGGGACTTAAACCATTCACAGCTTCTTCAGCAGTCAAATGAATATCATCAGGAAAATAAGTAAAATCAGGTTAAGCCAATGGTGATTACTAGCTTCGTATTCATATCCTTTGCCCGTAAGAATTATTAGCATAAAGGTAGGCGTTTCCCGGGTTAAATGCAAGCGGTATTTTTGGGTGCGGTGCTGCCAAAATTCCTGCACGGGCATGGCTCAAAGCCGGAATTCCAGGTATCTTTATTGGCATAGTGTTAAACCTTACTTTTACTCTGCTTTTATTTTACATTCCACCTCCTGCTACTTCTCCCCCTGTTAATTCTTTTTAACTTAATATTTTCTATTTTCCTGACAATTCGAAAAAAAACGGCTAAATTTGTTGACTTTATTTAAAAAATTTAGGTAACTATGGGAGTTAATAGCATATTCGCAAAACTTTTTGGAACCAAGGCCAATCGCGATTTAAAAGAGCTAATGCCTGTACTCGACACCATTAAGGCAGTTTATCCCCGATATACATCTCTTACCAACGACGAACTCAGGCAGGAATCAGCAAATCTTCGTGGAAAAGTACGCGAGTACATTGCCTCCGACGAAGCCGAGGTTGAACGCCTTAAGCTGCAAATGGAGTCGGATACTATAGGCTACGATGAGAAGGAGCAGATATACAAGGAGGTTGAAAAGATAACCAAGCAAATAGACGATAAAGTAGAGGAAATTCTCAACCAAATTCTCCCCGACGCGTTTTCAATAGTTAAAGAAACGGCCCTAAGATTCAAGGAGAATGAACTTATTGAGGTTACTGCCACGGAATTTGACCGAAACCTGGCAGCCCACAAAGATTTTGTAACAATTCAGGGCGACAAGGCCATATACCAAAATCACTGGTCTGCCGGTGGCAACGAAATTGTATGGGATATGGTTCATTACGATGTACAGCTAATCGGTGGCGCAGTGTTGCATCAGGGAAAAATATCGGAAATGGCAACCGGCGAGGGCAAAACACTAGTTGCCACACTACCCGTATTCCTCAACGCCCTGGCGGGTAAAGGTGTGCATATAGTTACCGTAAACGATTACCTGGCACGCCGCGACTCTGAGTGGATGGGGCCAATATATGAATTTCATGGCCTTTCGGTTGACTGCATCGACAAGCATCAACCCAACTCCGAGGCTCGTCGCAAAGCATACAACGCCGATATTACCTTTGGTACAAACAACGAGTTTGGCTTTGACTACCTCCGCGACAACATGGCCGTTGCACCCGAAGATCTGGTTCAACGCAAGCATCACTATGCCATAGTAGATGAGGTTGACTCCGTACTTATTGACGATGCCCGTACACCTCTTATCATTTCTGGCCCGGTTCCAAAAGGCGACGACCAAATGTTTGAGGAGTACAAACCAAAAGTTGAAAAACTTGTAAATGCCCAGAAAGCGTTGGTTACGCAACTCCTTGCCGATGCCCGGAGGTTAATCTCCGAGAACAAAACCGAGGAAGGAGGCAAATTACTTGTTCGCGCCTTTAAGGGTATGCCCAAGTACAAACCCCTCATCA
Organism: Bacteroidales bacterium; assembly: GCA_050180015.1. Classification (GTDB taxonomy): domain Bacteria; phylum Bacteroidota; class Bacteroidia; order Bacteroidales; family Tenuifilaceae; genus JBFXEO01. The sequence goes on from JBFXEO010000146.1 coordinate 2,862, forward strand.
AGTTCTTAAGCGAACAGGGTAATAAAGCATTATTGCTGAAGACCGAAAACTTTTACATGCAGGATAATAACAAGAATATGCACATCATCACCGATGACCTATTCTTTGTTATCGATGAAAAATTAAATTCTGTGGAACTAACCGATAAGGGCATTGACCTTATTACGAGCGCATCGGAAGATTCAAAGTTTTTTGTTTTACCCGATATCGGCAGCGAAATTGCTGAGATCGAAAAAACAGTCCACGATCACTCCGAAAAAGTGACCAGAAAAGATGAATTGCTCCGCGACTACGCCATAAAGTTGGAGCGTGTACATACCGTCCATCAGCTACTTAAAGCCTACGCCATGTTCGAGAAGGATGTAGAATACGTGGTGATGGACAACAAGGTAAAAATTGTTGACGAGCAAACCGGACGCATTCTTGACGGCCGCCGTTACTCCGACGGTTTACACCAGGCCATTGAGGCCAAGGAGCGTGTTAAGGTTGAAGCGGCTACCCAAACATTCGCAACAATCACCCTTCAGAACTACTTCAGGATGTACCATAAACTCGCCGGCATGACGGGTACCGCAGAAACCGAAGCCGGTGAGTTTTGGTCCATATACAAGCTGGATGTAGTTGTTATTCCCACCAATAAGTCGATTATCCGTAAGGATATGGACGATCTGGTTTACAAAACCAAACGCGAAAAATATAACGCGGTTATCGATGAAATAGTAAGGCTTACCGATGCAAACCGACCTGTTCTGGTAGGTACTACTTCTGTTGAAATATCGGAACTGCTGAGCCGAATGCTCAAGTTAAAGGGAATTAGACACAACGTGCTAAACGCCAAGCAGCACCAGCGCGAAGCCGAAATTGTTGCCGAGGCCGGTCGTCCCAAAACGGTTACCATTGCAACCAACATGGCGGGTCGTGGTACCGACATTAAGCTAACTCCCGAAACCCGTGCCGCCGGAGGGCTGGCCATAATTGGTACCGAAAGGCACGAATCGCGCCGTGTTGACCGCCAGCTGCGCGGGCGTTCTGGCCGTCAGGGAGACCCAGGAACATCACAGTTTTACGTATCGCTGGAAGATGATTTGATGCGCCTGTTCGGATCGGACAGAATTGCTAAAATTATGGATAGACTTGGATTAAAGGAAGGCGAAGTTATCCAGCACTCAATGATATCCAGGTCCATAGAACGCGCGCAGAAAAAAGTGGAGGAGAACAACTTTGGTATTCGTAAACGCCTGCTGGAGTACGATGACGTTATGAATGCCCAGCGTGAGGTCATTTACACCCGCCGCCGACATGCCCTGTACGGCGAAAGGCTTGATGTTGACATATCTAACATGTTTTACGATGTTTGTGAGGCAATTGTATCCGAGTTCCACGGTACGTACTCACACGAGGATTTCAACCTCGAAATCATCAAAAATTTCTCCATTGAAGCCCCCGTAACCGAGGAGGAATACCTTGATTTAAAACCAACAGAAATCGCTGAAAGGCTATACAAAACAACCCTAAACTCGTACGACCGTAAAATTGGCACCATTGCCAAACAGGCATACCCGGTAATTAAAGATGTTTACGAAAAGCAATCGGCCATATACGAGAATATTGTTGTTCCGATCTCCGACGGGCAACGTATATACCAAATTGTTACCAACCTCAAAAGAGCCTACGAATCGGGCGGTAAAGACCTGAGCAGATCGTTTGCCAAAACCATCATTCTATTTACAATTGATGAATACTGGAAGGAGCATCTCCGCGAGATGGACGAGCTGAAGCAAAGTGTTCAGAACGCCGCGTATGAGCAAAAGGACCCCCTGCTTATTTATAAGCTGGAAGCTTACGAGTTATTCCGAACCATGCTGGAGAAGTTAAATAAAGATATTGTTTCGGTTCTTGTTAAAGCATTCATACCGCTTCGCGACCCCAGCCAGGTTCAGGAGGCCGGGCAAAAACGTCATACGGACATGAGCAAATACCAAACCAGTAGAACCGACAACCTGCAAGCGGGTTCAAATACACAGCCCCAGAACCGGGAACCGGTAAAAGCTGAGGTAAAGATCGGGAGAAATGAGCCATGTCCCTGCGGCAGCGGCAAAAAGTATAAGAACTGCCACGGCAAAAATGAGCAATAAAAACATAACCGCTTTGTTAAACTGAGTATCGAAATCAATCCAATAAAAAGCTATTTTACGATGCTTGGCACATAGCAGCAATAACGTCTGATACTACCTAGCTAGCCATAATGTCAACAGAACTATTTATTCAGGAAAAGGCCCAAGAGGCAATTGAGAAAATTTACGGCGCAAAACCCGATAGCTCTCTGGTTCAAATTCAAAAAACACGGAAGGAATTTGAAGGCGACTATACACTGGTCGCCTTTCCACTGCTCAAAGTATCAAAAAAATCGCCCGAGGCAACCTGCCGGGAAATCGGCGAAGTATTAACCAAAACTTGTCCAGAAATAAAAGCATTCAACGTTGTTAAAGGATTTCTGAACATTTCTCTTTCACCCAAATATTGGGCTGATGTTTTAAACACAGCGATGGCCGATAAGGAATTCGGCTTTAAACAGCCAAATCCTAGCGATAAGACTGTTGTTGTTGAGTTTTCATCGCCTAACACCAATAAACCCTTACACCTTGGACATATCCGCAACAATTTGCTTGGATTCTCCATTTCCAGGATTCTTGAGAAGAGCGGGAAAAAGGTTATAAAGGTTAACCTGGTAAACGACCGTGGCATCCACATCTGCAAGTCCATGATTGCCTGGCTGAAGTTTGGGAATGGAGAAACGCCCGAGAGTGCAGGCAAAAAGGGGGATCATCTTGTTGGCGATTACTACGTAAAATTCGATAAAGAGTACAAATCTGAGATTAGCTCTCTTGTATCGCAAGGAATGACCGAGGATGAGGCGAAAGCCAAAGCCCCTATCCTACTCCAAGCACAGGAATTGCTCCGCAAGTGGGAAGCAAAAGATACAGATACCATTGAACTCTGGAGCAAAATGAACGGATGGGTTTACAATGGATTCGATACAACCTACCGCTCGCTGGGTATATCGTTCGATAAAACCTACTACGAATCTCAAACCTACCTTTTGGGCAAATCGGTGGTAAAAACCGGATTAAGCAGTAGGGTTTTCAGGCAAAAGGACGATAATTCTGTCTGGATTGATTTAACCGCCGATGGCTTAGACGAAAAATTGCTACTCCGTTCCGACGGAACATCGGTATATATTACACAAGATATCGGCACGGCCATTCAGCGTTACAACGAATTTAAGTTCGGGGAGCATATTTACGTGGTAGGCAATGAGCAGGAGTACCATTTTCAGGTTCTTAAGCTGATAATGAAGAAACTTGGATACGATTGGTCCGATTCACTTTACCACCTATCCTACGGTATGGTTCTCTTACCCGAGGGTAAAATGAAATCGCGCGAGGGAACCGTAGTTGATGCCGACGATTTGGTAGCCGAGATGGTTAATACCGCCCGTGAAATGTCCGAAGAACTTGGAAAGCTTGATGATGTTGATGCAGACGAAATTGCCGATATTAACCGAATTGTTGGGTTGGGTGCCCTTAAGTATTTCATACTTAAAGTGGATCCCAGGAAAAACATGACCTTTAACCCAAAGGAATCGATAGATTTCAACGGGCATACAGGGCCATTCATCCAATACACCCACGCCAGAACTCGTTCAGTCCTCCGAAAGGCAGGAGACGCGCAGCTGATTGCTGCAAACGTAAAAGATGAGGACATCTCGTCGCCCAAAGAGCTGGAGCTGATCCAGATTATCCACCGGTTCCCGGAAACAATCCAAATTGCAGCCGAGTCGCACAACCCTGCAATCATTGCAAACTATGCCTACGAGTTGGCCAAGGAGTACAACCAGTTTTACCACGATTTTCAGATCCTAAAGGAACCGGGCAAGGGCATCAGGCATTTTAGGTTGGCGCTATCGCTCCTTGCTGCCGATATATTAAAACGATCGATGTGGCTTTTGGGAATTGAAGTACCGGACAAAATGTAAGTCACCCAATCTTTAAATCATTTTTAGTAAGTTTGCAGGTATCTTTAATCAGATTAAATGTCAAAATAAACCCGATAATCTACAGTTAACATCTTGAATTTATTTAATTGAGGTATGTTTGAAAATTTATCAGAAAAACTGGAGCGATCATTTAAACTTCTAAAAGGCGAAGGCAGAGTAACCGAAATTAACGTAGCCGAAACCCTAAAGGAAGTTCGTAAAGCCCTACTCGATGCCGACGTTAACTTTAAAATAGCTAAAAATTTTACCGATGAGGTGAAACGTAAAGCGTTGGGGATGAATGTTCTCAATGCCATTAAGCCTGGCCAGCTGCTGGTAAAAATTGTACACGATGAACTTGCCGAACTCATGGGCGGCAAGGCCATTGACATAAACCTTAGCGGAAACCCTACAGTTATTTTGATTGCGGGTTTGCAGGGTTCCGGCAAAACAACTTTCTCGGCAAAGCTGGCCAGCCACCTAAAATCCAAAAAAGGTAAATCGCCCTTACTGGTAGCCGGCGACGTTTACCGCCCGGCGGCCATTGATCAGCTAAAAGTTCTCGGGGAGCAAGTAGAGGTTCCCGTATTTACCGTTCCCGGAAGCACTGATCCTATTGCTATCGCAAAGGACGCCCTCAAACAGGCAAAATCATCAGGCCACAACGTAGTAATTATAGATACTGCTGGGCGTTTAGCCATTGATGAGCAGATGATGAATGAAGTGGCCTCCATCAACAAGGTTGTTTCTCCACAGGAAATCCTGTTTGTGGTTGATGCC
>JBFXEO010000147.1:0-7522 GCA_050180015.1 Bacteroidales bacterium
CTTTCTGCATCTATTTCACCCTTTACCATGCTGATCCATGAGGTTTGCTGGCTTACGTCAAAATCATATATGTTGATTGTTGTAGGATCATACTTAAAATAGGAGCTAAGGGCATAAAGGACATCCTGGCTTGATGCGCCTGAACCATCTGGGGCATAGTCCATGTTAACCGAAACTCCTGCATGGTAACACAATGTGGCAACTGCTGTTTTTTGGGTTGAAGTGCTCGATGATGACAGGGCTGCAGGCATGTTAGCCCAATTATATGTTTCTGCCTCAAAGTTGGCAGACTGCTCTCCGTAGGTTGCGTGGGTATATTTATTACTGCCATTGCCGGATAGTGGCCATTCATGGTAGTTCATTATTTGTGACATGGCCGTTGCCACACATCCGGTGGGAGTTCCGGTTGGACACAAATCGTTGTAGTACGGGCTTTGATTCCACGTAGTTTGCAGTAAGGGGCCTACAGTTTTTTCCCCTTTGGTCGTTTTTCCTTCAAGAATTGTTTTCCATTCTTTCCTTACATCGGATTTTGCAGCCTTGAGTTTTGCCGCTTGTTCCACCTGCTTTGCATACCAGTCAAAGCGTTTTTGCATAGCTGGGTTGTCAATTTTTGAAGTTACTGGGCTGCTTGATGAATATCCAATAATTGGATTTGCCTCATCATCGGCAGAAACAATTACAAAGCCCCCATTGGGAAATGCAAATACGTAGAATGACTCAACGCCATTCAGGTAATGAGTGTAAACATTTTTAACAAGAAGAGTATCAATTGACTCGCTCTTTTTGGCCTCTAAAAAGTTAACGGCCACTTTCTTGGCTAAGTCTTTACTTACCGGATTAGCGCTAAGCCATACAGTTAGAAGTAAAAAAAACAGTGTTGAGTAGATTTTTTTCATGGTATTAAATTTAGTTGATATATTTTTGTTGCTTAGGGTTCCAAAAATTTATTACCTGTTTGTTCAATTATTATTCGGAGTGTTTGTTCGTTATAGCCGGGTTGTGACGGGCTTACTGGAAATTCCCAGAGATTCCTTATGAATTTTCCGTCTTTTTCTTTTTTTACATTTCCGTCGATGTATTTTACCAGCAGCCAGTTGCTAAGTTCTTCCCACCGTTTTACCGTGGCATTTGCACTATTTACAGTGTAATCCGTTAAGAAGTCTATGGCAAGGTTTTGATCCGTTTCCCAGAGTTTCATTGCGGCGGCATCAACAGCTGGAGTATATTTCTCAAATTTTGTTTCCAGTTCGGCTTGAACTTTTTTTATGTCCTGTATAATTAAATCATACCGGTAGTAGGCAAAGTTTGCAACACGGTTAAATATCCAGAAGGCAGAGGAGGGGGAGTAGGTTAGCATATCTCCGTTGCCCTCGGCATACGATTCGGGAACCCTAGTTATTCCGCAGTATATGGGAACATATACTGTAGATGCGGCATCATCTACTCCAAACCAGAATATGCCCCCAATTGGATTGGGTAGCCAGCTACGCATTTGTGCTACGAATGAAAATCCGGTTTGCTGGGTGGCGGTAGCCCGCTCATGGAAGTATGTTTTTCCGTCCACTTTCCATGTTAACGGACGCCAGCGGTAGGGTAACCCGTTTGGGCCAGCACCAATATCCTTACTCATATCCAGTTCAGTTCCTTCTAAATGGTCGCGTTTAAACGATTGTAAATTTTGAGGAGAAAGTTTTCTGTCGGGTTTAATATACAATGGCATACGATTTTGGAGGTTTTCACCCCTGGCGTAATCCCAATATTTGTCCATGCCTTGGTTTACATGATTAAAGAAAGCCCATACCCTGGCATCGCAGAATCGGGCACCTTCGAATGTTATGGGGTTGTAGGTATCGCTAAAGCTGAAATCTTTGTCATCGCCATTGAAGTAGCCGTTTTTTTTGGCATAGCTGATAACATCGTAGGAGTAAACCACTTCAATACCGGGATTACTGATTAGGTTGATATTTTTACTGCTGATAGAAGACTTTAAATTTTCCAGCGGGAATGTTTGGATGCGTGCCTGATTGGCGTGCGATGAGACGTAACCATCGGGAACACGTACAGCCACCCAAAGCGCACCCCTATCGATGTTGATATTTTTTTTACTTTTCTTATCGTATTTTAGGTTTGTCCGTTTCGCAATTATTTCCATAATCCAAACCTCATTGGGATCGCCAATGGAAAATGATTCCCCGCTGCTGGCGTATCCGTACTGCTCAACCAAATTTGCAATTACTCTAATTGCCTCACGGGCGGTTTTGGACCGTTGAAGGGCTAAAAACATTAAGCTGCCGTAATCAACAATCCCGGTTGAATCTCTTAATTCCTCTATACCATCGAAGGTGGTTTCGCCAATTGCAACCTGGTACTCGTTCATGAATCCAATTACCTGGTAGGTTTCCGCTGCTTGAGGTATTTGCCCCAGCGGTTTGTTTGACCCCCTATCGAATAGTGTTACCATACTTCCCGCAGGCCACACTGCCCTCGGTTTAAAGTACAGTTCCCCGTACCGGATATGCGAATCAGCGGCATAGCTAATCATTGTAGAACCATCTAGGCTTGCACCCTTTGTTACAAGATAATTTGTACAGCCTTCCACTTTGCCTACAACTCCACTTACTATAAGTAAAATGAAAAGCGTAACGATTTTTTTTGTCATGTTTTTTCTTTGAATACTATCAGTTTAGGCAAAAGTAAATCATTTTTCGGAAAAAACGTTTCTGTGCTACATAGATTGGTTAAAAATTGAACCAAAAATAGTTTGTCGAACTTTTTAACCTGTGGAGTCTTTTGTTTTTTTAATACATTGATGTAAAAATGCTCTAAAAAAATAGACTGATTCTAGATTTTTTCTATGTTTTATTTTGATGGGTGGTTTTACTTTATTGACGAATATTTTGTACTGGAATAATTCTTGCGATAACTTGTGCAATGTCAAAAAACTTTTTAACTATGAAAACTAAATCGTTTCTATTTAGCTTATTTTTACTTGCCGGGTTAGTTGGCTTCAATTCCTGCAGTGATGATGAAGACGAACAATTAGCCCAGGCTGACGCCGAAGAGGTGATCGTTCAGGCCGATACGGACTTTGGTACTTATAGTACCGAAATGGTAAGTACGGATGGTTATAAAATTCAAAGCCAGCTCAACGAAATAGGGTTGCCATTTAACACCTACAAAAAAGCTGAAAAAACCACCTATTCCGAGTTGAAGAAATACTACTCGGCTGTACTAAAAAGCGCAACAAAGGGCGAAACTCCCGATTTCGATTTTAGCTACCTGTACAATATCGATTTTGAATCGAATGTGGGTACCTATACCTACAGTAATGGTTATTGGGATTATTCTCCATCTCCTTCGGATAAGATTATACTGATATTCCCTTATCCTTTATCGAACCCAACCAATAACGTCACGGTTACCTACTATGATTATGAAACTACCATAATAACTGGATTAGGTGAAGTACCAACTTCCTTCAGGTTTAAAATAGAGTATAACGACCAGGTTGTTTACTCGTTAACTTTCAACGTCAACTACACCAATTCTCTTAAATACTCCGTAAGTATAGCGGTTAACTTTGATTCTTATACATTTACCCATACAGAATCGATAGATGCTACGGCCAGCAACAAAGTTATTTTCTCAGGTAGCAGCATGGTCGAAAAAGACAGTGAGTTAATTTATGAGGAGAGCGCAAAGGTTACATTTACACAAACAGGTGATTATTCAGGGAAAATTGCTATAGAGGCAAAAGTTGTAATGGCACCATTGGAATTTAGGATTAACATGAACTTTAGCACCGATGATGTTAACGTTGATGATCCCAACGATATAATTTCAATGTCGCTATACACCACCGATGGAGTTAAGGTTGGAACCTTTAAGTTTGAGCATGGTTCCGATGAGGGTGATTATACCCTTTATTTCTATTTTAGCAATGGAGAAAAAATTCCGGCTTCGGAATTAATGCCGGGCTTACAGGAGTCGGTGGGTAATTTTATTTATAGCATATTCGAGGATGCATTGTATGGATCAAAATAATCGTGTAGCCGGGCTACTTAAACCGCTCAATATATTGAGCGGTTTTTTTGTGTTTGATTTTTATTGACATTCCTGCCATATTTCTGTAACTTACCAAAAATACCTGAAGTATGGAAGCAACATTAATTGATATTGCAGTTGAGAGTTACTCCAAAGCAGTGGTACTCAAATCGTACCTCGAAGCAAACGGTATAGAGTGCTACCTGAAAAATGTAAATATTCTGCAAGGCGCTGTGTCGGAAGGCGTGAAGGTTCAAATTCGCGATAGCGATGCCGAAAAAGCCCTTATGCTGCTCACGCAAAAACGTCATCTTGAAGATAGCAAAAAGTTAGGGCAGCTAATACGTAAAATTCTTGTACCTGTGGATTTTTCTGTACCATCACAAAATGCTGCACGTTTTGCGGTTATGCTTGCCGCAAAGCTGGACGCTGAAGTAAAGCTGCTCCACGTTTTCAATTCGCCGGTAGTTGATATGATTCCCTTTACCGATGTAGCTAGCATTCAGATTGATTTTGATATGAACTATAACCTTCTTTACAGGAACGCTAAGGATAAGTTATCCCAGTTTTACCTCAACTTGGCGGAATTTGCAAAGCAAACCGGAGCTGAAAAAGTTCCAATAGGTTATACGCTTCGTGAAGGATATGCTTCATACGGAATTATTGAAACAAGTAAAAAGTATAAACCCGGAATTATTATAATGGGAACCAAGGGCGAGGGCTACCGGAGTACGGAGTTGGTTGGTAGCGTTGCAAATGAAGTTTCAGAACAAACACGATTACCATTGTTGGTGATACCCGAAAAGGCGGTACTTAAAGGTGTAAATGAGGTTAAAAATGTACTTTACGCCACCAACTTTGACGAAACCGATTTCGTTTCAATCCGGAAGCTCTTAAGAATATTATCGCCATTTAACATTCAGCTGCACCTTGTTCATGTTTCCGGGAATCCGGAGAGTTCAGTTATTAAAGCCCAATGCCGGGCATTGCTGGATTACTTTAGCGTTATAAGCCCAAATATGCTGGTAGAGTGTAGCGTTATGAGGGATAAGGATGTTGCCAGAGCATTCATGGATGTAATTAGGGAAAAGAATATAAGCCTAGTAGCCTTAACATCAATTAAAAGGAGTATCCTCTATAAACTTTTTAACCCATCGCTGTCAAAAAAAATGCTTTACCAGTCCGATGTCCCCGTTCTGCTCTTCCATGACTGATTAAATAAAAACAGCTTTTTGGGGTAGAGTAATTGGAAATTCTTTATAGGGTGAGGTTTATTTACTTTTGGCTTTCTGGGAAATTAACAGGTAATGTAAATCAAACCATTTTTTTTGTCAACCGTATAATACCAGTAAATTTGCATACAAACCAAGATATGCTAAAAGCTGTTGGACATGAAAAACTTAGTAATTTCAAAAAGTAGGGTTCGCAATTACCTCTCGGAAAAACTGGCAAAAAATGTTTTAAAAGCCGACGAAGAAGATTTGGTACTGGTACTAAGGTACAATGCGCTGGGTGGCTTTGAGTTTTTGGCGGATGAAGATTTATTCGAGAACTTTACCGCGTCGCTCCCGGAAATGGATTTTGTTGAAATGATAGGTTCAGACGAGACACATTTGCATATTGCCGTTAAGCCCGAGCATAAAGACGAGGAAGACGCTATTCTGGTTGATGTTAAAAGGGCATTGCAAGTAATATAATTCCTAATTAAATTGCAAAAGTAACCCATCGGCCTAAACAGTTTTACCGGTGGGTTGTTTATTTGCATAGTTTTAGCAGATCAAACTAGTTAAATATCGTGAAATGAAAAACTTTGATTTTTTTAACCCGGTTAAAATTCTTTTCGGTGAAGGTAAAATAGAACAAATGTCCTCGGAATTGGTCTATGGAAAAAATATTTTGCTCACCTATGGCGGAGGTAGTATAAAGCAAAATGGAACCTATAGTAGGGTTATGCAATCGCTTAAATCGTTCAATGTGATAGAATTTGGTGGAATAGAGGCAAACCCAAAGTATGAAACGCTGCTAAGGGGGGTACGAATGGCCAAAGAGCAAAAAGTAGATTTTATACTAGCCGTTGGCGGAGGATCAGTTATCGATGGAAGTAAGTTCATTGCTGCGGCAGCACTTTACGAAGGCGAAGAACCTTGGGATATACTGGTAAAAGGAGTTAAGGTGGAAAGGGCAATTCCGCTGGGAACGGTTTTAACACTTCCGGCAACTGGCTCTGAAATGAATGCCGGTGCGGTTATTAGCCGTATATCAACAAAGGAAAAGTATGCCTTTGGTAGCCCTGCCGTTTTCCCTAAATTTTCAGTTCTCGATCCAACAATCACGCTCTCACTTCCTAAAAAACAGATCGCCAATGGCATAGTAGATGCTTTTGTGCATGTTATGGAGCAGTATCTTACCTGTCGGACGGATTCGCCCATACAGGACAAATTCGCGGAGGCTATACTGAAAACGTTAATAGAGGTTGGCCCAAAAACCCTGGAGAATCCTAACGATATTACATATAGGGCAAACTTCATGTGGAGCTGTACGATGGCTCTTAATGGGCTTCTTTCAACCGGCGTGCCTACCGATTGGGCAACACATACCATTGGGCATGAGTTGACGGCTTTCTTCGGGATAGACCATGGGGCTTCGCTGGCAGTTATTTATCCAGCGCTGATGGCCGAGATGGCAGAATTTAAGCAGGAAAAAATTTTGCAATACGGCGAGCAGGTTTTCGGAATTAAAAATGAGGGCAATAAAACTATGCTAGTTGGGAAGATAATTGAAAAAACAGAAGGGTTCTTTCGTTCTCTTGGGGTAAAAACCCGCCTGTATGAGTATGAAGTAACAATGGATCAGGTTCAACCTATCATTCAGCGCTTTAAGGACAGGGGGTGGAAATTGGGTGAACAAAAGAATATTACACCCGAAGTGGTTGAGAATATAGTAAAAAGAACATTCAAAAGTATAGTTTAATTACAGCTAAAGTCCCTATTTCAATTTCAGAATGGCTAATATTTTTTAAAAAACTCGTTAAAGTGCTTCAGTGTAAAATTTTCGCTAATATTCTCGGACAAGTTAAAAACTCTGTAGTACGATGGGTTATCTTTTATTGGGGGAATGTAGTCGAATTCATAGTACGCGTTAACCTTGAATTTTGATTCATCAATGCCCGATGACGGATCTTTAATGCATTTACACTTGTTCATGGGTTTTAGGGTATTAGGATTAACTTTTTAGTTGATTTAAAAATTTATAGGTTAGTATTTTGTAAAGTAACTTTGCGGCCAAATAGTCTGAAGATTTCTCTTTGCGCCGGGGGCAGAGTTCAACTATATCTAAACCCACCAGATTCTTTTTTTCAATAACCCTTCTCAAAAATTTTAACGTAGGATACCAAAGCAAACCACCGGGCTCAGGGGTTCCGGTGCTGGGGAGGATGGACGGGTCGAATCCATCCAGATCGATGGTCAGGTACACG
>JBFXEO010000148.1:0-7435 GCA_050180015.1 Bacteroidales bacterium
TGGGAATAGCTATCGGAATATCTGGGTTGCCTCCGACGGGGATAAGTTCTCTGTGGTAAAGTCAAAACATCTTATTACAGGATTTACCTGGAATTCTGGTTCCGGATTACTGGTTGATCTTGAGGGATACCTTAAAAGTACCGATGGAATTACTGTCCTGCAAAATGTTGTAAGGCGTACAAATTCAACCCAAATTACCATGCTAACCAGGACATTTTTGATAGATAGCCGTGCGCTGGGGGTGGATTTGCTTGTAAAGAGAAGCTGGGCAAATGCCGAGCTCTGGGCGGCCTACTCACTTAGCCGATCATTCAACCAGTCAGAAAGCTTGAATGGGGGGGATGAATACTATGCGCTGGACGACCATTTGCATGAGTTGAAGTTAAACGGAATTTATAGCATTGGGGGCTGGACATTTACGGCAAGCTGGATTTATGGCTCTGCTAAACCATGGGATGAGCTATTACTAACTTCCACCTTGCAGCTTTCAACCGAGTATGAGAAAAACGCTGCCCGGCTGTCGCCTTACCATCGGTTGGATTTAGGCATTGCCTATACCCGTAAAATGCTTGGCGCAGAGGTTCAGCTTGGGTTGAAAGGGTTTAACATATACGACCGGAAAAATGAGCTGTCTAAACCTTACTCCATCTCCGATACTCCGCAACTCGATTACCTGCTCGGGAACCCCGTTGTAGTTTACTCAGAAAACTATGGCTTGGGGTTTACGCCGACTTTTTACTTCAACGTAAAATTTTAGGCGATTAACTGATGCCCCAACGGTGCGGGTTTTTATGTGCATTATGCGTGTTCCTGTTTTGTGATAGCATGAATCCTTTGGCGTGACTTCGTAAGCCCTACTCACGATTGTGTGCTTTCATGTCGGGCTGATGTTGCTTAAAAACCTCCTTTGCATTATCATTTAACTTTTAAAGTATTTTTTCTGATTGCTAACCCCCGATTCTTCCCCCTGGCGTGGATTCGTAACACTTACCTTTAGCCTATGTGTACCAAACATACTGGGGTAGTTTCCTGGTTGGTTGTATATATTGTGTACGCTCGGGGGAATAAAATTTAAATGAGAATTATTTGAGGGAATGGTAGGGTGTTTTCGGAGGTAGTTGTATAAGAGTTAAAAGTTGGCAACAATGTATCAGGGTAAAAAAAATAGGGAAGGTAATAGCGGGAGACTTGATATGGGCCCTGATGCTCCTGATAAGGTTCTTGGTACGTATAGAGTACCGGCAGGAAAAGCAAAGGAGCAAGCTTGGAACACGATCTTTGAAAGTATTGAAATAGTAGAGCCCGTCAGAGTTGTACCGTTGCGTGGGTTATTTCTCAGGGTAGCGGCATCAATTATTATAGCTGTTGGCATAGCCGCTTACGCCCTGCTATACAGCTTCGGCAATGTGGATATTACCGTTTTAAAGGGAAGCCAACTCGTACACTTTTTACCCGATAGTAGCCAGGTTATTCTGAATGCCGACTCAAGGCTTACCTACAACAAAAACCGATGGTTTGCCCAGCGCCGTGTTCTGCTTAAAGGGGAGGGGCTGTTTAAGGTAAAAAGGGGAAGCTGGTTTCAGGTACGAACCCCAACTGCAACCGCTTCCGTAATGGGAACTATTTTCAATGTTTACGCGCGTAAGGGGCTAACCAGGGTGAGTTGCATTGAGGGTAAAGTAAAAGTGGTTGCCCTTGAGAGTAAAAAAACAGTAGTGTTGACACAAGGCTTAGAAACCAAAACAATGGGATATGCTATGGAGAAAGCAATTGTAAAAGGTAACAATCAGAAAGAAGTTCCCTGGATCAAAGGGGATTTCTACTTTAACAACACACCCATTAACGCTGTTATTGAAGAACTGGAGCGCCAGTTTGATGTGGATGTTTTTATCGATGGCGACACTAACCGGTTTTACACCGGCTATTTCAGCAATAAAAGCCTTAACGATGCCCTACAGCTGGTGTGTATCCCCATGAATTTATCGTGGAAAACCAATGGCAACATGATAATTATAAACGAAAGTAGTAAGTAAACAGGTATTAATTATTTAAATCACAGGAAAACAAATGTTTAACTTAAATTTTACAGCTATGAAACGATTACCATTTATTTTGACAGTAAGCATGATGATGCTGGCCGCCGTTAGCGTAACATCGTGCAGCGACGACGATGACAATACCGATTCTATGGTTGGTATTACACAGCAGGACGATGAGGCAACCGCTTACCTGGATGATGTGCAGGCTGAAGTTGATGATTTAACCATGGTTGACGATTCAAAATCGGGAGCAGAGTATGCAACTCTTGATGACCAGGGACAGGGTACCCGCACTAGGAAAACAGCATGGGAAGACGGCTGGAGGGTTGATACAATTACCTACGTTGACTTTGTAAACGGTTACGCCAGGTTTGAAAAGGTGAAAAATGGACAGCTGGTAATTCGAGTACTTGGCGGTCCGGCGCAGGAAACCTTTGAACGCGAGGTAACCTTTGTTAACTTTAGCATCAACGGTAACAGAATTGAAGGTCAGAAAAGAATTGTAAAAACTTCGGCCTACACCTACACGGTTACCTTCCAGAACGGTAAAATTACCTTTACCGATGGATCGACCTACACCCGTACCTTCGAAAGAACCCGCACATGGGCCGATGGCTATGCCACTCCGTACTATGTTTGGGACGATGTTTACACCGCTGAGGGTTCTGCAACCGGGGTAAACCGTAACGGTAAAACTTACACCCATCAAATAACC
Source organism: Bacteroidales bacterium (assembly GCA_050180015.1). GTDB lineage: Bacteria > Bacteroidota > Bacteroidia > Bacteroidales > Tenuifilaceae > JBFXEO01. The sequence continues at coordinate 2,755 of JBFXEO010000148.1, forward strand.
AACATGATCGTAAACAAGATGAGCTGCCGCTGGATTGTTGAGGGCACCATCGAAATGACGGTTGATGGTGATGTAGCAACGTTTGACTATGGCGATGGTGAATGCGATAACTATGCTACAGTTACACATAACGGGCAGTCGAGTCAGGTTAGGCTGCGCGGCGGATTTTAGTTTTGGTGTTTGTTCTACTCCGAGGGGGGGGATGTTTCCCTCCCCTTTTTATTTTTTTGATTGATAAAAATCATTGCAGATATATATGTAAATACATCAATATAAATTATATTTGCAGCATCAAACAAATACGTATTGAACATTATGCACGCAATTATTGTTGAAGAGTCAAGATGTCCGCAGAACCACCCGTGTCCTGCTGTTCACTACTGTCCAACCGGGGCAATCCGTCAAAGGAGCTGGAACTCCGCCCCGGAAATAGACAGGGAAGACTGCATGAGCTGTGGACGGTGCATTAACTTTTGCGGTTTTGGCGTTTTTCAGTTTTCTGCCAATACCGGAAAGTAGAGAAATTACTATCGTGTCCGGGATTTTTATCCCGGCACGGTTTAAAAAGAGGCTAAAAATTTATAGCGATAAGAAAGGCAAAGTGGAATATTTATAGTATGTTGATAAATAAATCTTGAACGTATGAAAAGGATATTTTTAACGCTTCCGTTGGTTTTACTGATGGTACTTTCGCTGGAAGCTTGCAATGGTAACAGTTCATCGCAGAGTAAGGCAGATGGAGAACCGGTTGTGGCTGCTAAGGTTGAGGGTAACATATCGGCAGCTGGCGAGGCCCAAAGCATCACCCGGGAGCAATTTCTGACCAAGGTGATGGACTACACAAAAGGAGCCGAGAATATGAAGTATCTTGGAGACAAACCGGCCATAATCGATTTTTGGGCAAGCTGGTGTGGCCCCTGCCGAATTGCCTCGCCCATACTGGACGAGCTGGCCAGGGAGTATGCCGGCCAAATTTACGTGTACAAGGTTGATACCCAAAAGGAGCAGCAAATATCGGCAGAGCTGGGAATTCAAAGCATTCCGACTTTCCTGTTTTTTCCTGTGGACGGTAAGCCATTTGCCTCATCCGGAATTGCCCGTACGCCGGAGGAAACCAAGAAGATGTTTAAGGAAATAATTGATAAGCAACTTTTAAAGGCTAAGTAACGTTGTGCATGATGCCTACACCTGGCATCTCCTGCTTGTGATTTAATCAATCAATCCGTCATAATTGATTATTAAAAGTAGATACCCGAAAGGTTTTCTGCTAAAAGGCCCGGGCAATTGCCCGGGCCTTTTGTTATGGTACCGGTTCTGATATCTGTAATTTCAGGAATGCCTTTTCAGCTCTTCAACAGAGTATATTTTGCTGAACTCACAGTCGGGGAGCACAATGTACTCGTATGCCTGATTGCGTAGCTGCGGTTCAAACCCGGCATCAGCAATTGCTTTCTGAATGCCATATGCATCCATTCTGTGTTTTGCCCCGGCCGATGAAACCACGTTTTCCTCAATCATAATGGAGCCAAAATCGTTTGCCCCGGCATGTAGGCATACCTGTGCGGTTTCTACACCAACGGTTAGCCACGATGCCTGTATATTCTGAATGTTGGTTAACATTATTCGGCTTATGGCAATGGTACGTATGTACTCCTCGGGGGAAACCTTGCAGGTAAACCCTTCGGTTTCCAGCTGGGTGCCTTTATCCTGAAAAGTCCAAACAATAAAGTTTAGGAATCCCGGTGCATTGTCCGGTTTCTTGCTTTGCAATTCCCGGAGTTTTACCAGGTGCTCCAACCGTTCCTCTACAGTTTCAACGTGCCCGATTACCATGGTTGCCGAGGTTATCATTCCCAGCTTATGGGCCTCGGCCATAACATCGAGCCAGGCCTGTGTATCGGGTTTGCCCGGCGAGATGTATTTTCTGACCCTATCTACAAGTATTTCGGCACCGGCACCCGGGAGACTGTCGAGGCCCGATTCGATAAGCACTTTCAGAACATCGCTATATGGCAGTCGCTCCTTTTTGGCGATAAAGGCAACCTCCGGGGGTCCCAGCGCATGTAACCTGATATTGGGAAACATCCCTTTTAGTTCGCGGAACAAATCAACATAGAAGTTTAAACCCAGCTTAGGATGGAGCCCTCCCTGCAGGAGCAGCTGGTTTCCTCCGTACCGCTCCATTTCTTCAATTTTAACACGATACTCCGCCATGCTGGTTATAAAGGCATTATCGGCATTGGCCCTACAATGGAAGTTGCAGAACTTGCAGCCCGAAATACAAACGTTGGTTATGTTTACATTTCTATCGATTTGCCAGGTTATTTTGTTATGGTAAACATGCTTTTTACGTAGCTCTCCGCCAATAAAAATAAGGTCTTGCGTTGGAGCATGTTGGTACAGCAGTAAACCTTCATCAACAGATAACGGCTCTGTATTCAGCGCTTTTGTATATAGATTATCCAGGGTCATCGGGTGTTCATTTGCTGCAAAAGTACCAATTAATTTGCATTATGCTGGGGAATGAGAGGAGAGGAAATTATTTTGAACTGGAGTTCTGCGGGTGGGAAAGAAAAGTAGTTAAAGGGATTCAGTGTAAAAAATTTGAAACCGGAAAAACAATGACAGAAAAAATTGAAGATTCTAATGCTTTAGCTCTCTGGCTTCTCTCAAGTTTATTGGGAAAGAATATTCTGAGAAAATTAAAAATATAGCTTGTGAGTGGTTTAAAAAGAAAATCGTGGCGGGATTCTGTTTCGTTACCCTCTTTTTCTTACTTTTGTACATTTAACCCAACTAACCTGAACAGATTACCATGAGCGACGAAAGAATTAGGGTTGGCATAACCCAAGGCGATATAAATGGAATTGGCTACGAGGTAATAATAAAAACCCTTATGGATTCGCGGGTTGAGGAGTTCTGCACAACAGTTGTTTACGGTTCGCCCAAGGTAGCCGCATACCACCGGAAAGCCCTGAATGTCGAGAATTTCAGCTTTAACCAGATTAAGGATGCCAATGAGGCAAACCCCAAGCGGGCTAGCATTATTAACTGTATGGACGATAATGTTAGGGTTGAGCTGGGAAAGTCAACCGAGTACGGAGGGCAAGGTTCCCTACTTGCCCTTCAGGCTGCAATTGCCGACTTAAAGGCTGGCAAAATAGATGTTCTGGTAACGGCCCCCATCAACAAGCACAATATTCAGAGTGCGGAGTTTAGGTTCCCTGGCCATACGGAGTACCTGGCAAATGCATTTAGCGTTAAGGAGGTTCTTATGCTCCTTGTTAGCGAAACCCTGAAAGTGGGCGTTGTTACCGGTCATGTACCTCTCTCGCAGGTACCATCGCTAGTTACCCGGGATGCCATACTTACCAAGTTGCGGTTGCTGAACAGGTCGATGGTTGAGGATTTTGGCATACACCGTCCAAGAATTGCAGTGCTGGGATTAAACCCCCATGCCGGCGATCAGGGTGTGATTGGGTTGGAGGAGCGCGACATTATAATTCCTGCCATTAAGCAGGCCAACGAGGAGGGGATTGTTGCCGTTGGGCCCTACGCATCGGATGGCTTTTTTGGGTCCGACAGTTTCGTTAGGTTCGACGCTGTGCTGGCAATGTACCATGACCAGGGCCTTTCGCCCTTTAAGGTGATAAATTTTGATACCGGTGTAAACTTTACCGCCGGGCTACCCGTAATCCGCACTTCGCCCGACCATGGCACTGCCTACGATTTGGCGGGTAAAAATGTTGCAAATCCAAACTCATTCCGTCAGGCACTCTACCTTGCCGTGGATTTATTCAAAAACCGGCAAATACACCGTGAATTGACAGCAAATCCCTTGAAATCTGTTAACCCTGAAGAAATATAGTACCCGCAGCTTTATACAGGGCTAATTTTGGTTGAATAAAAATTTAACCCGCATGTACGAATATATTGTTGGAACTCTGAACGGACTTACGCCTACACATGCAGTGGTGGACAATGGAGGTATCGGTTTTTTTGTAAGTATATCGCTGCAAACCTACGCTGCAATAGATGGGAAAAAGGAAGTAAAACTTTACCTCCACCAGGTGGTGCGGGAGGATGTTCACCTGCTGTACGGTTTTGCCTCGTTACGCGAGAGGGAAATATTCCGGTTGCTAATAAGCGTTTCCGGTGTTGGTGCAAATACTGCCAGGCTTATCCTTTCATCGTTATCAACGGAGGAAATACAAGCAGCAATATCAACAGAAAATATTAATTTAATAAAGCAAGTAAAAGGGATTGGACTTAAAACAGCCCAGCGTATTGTTGTAGATTTGAAGGATAAGGTTGGCGCCGCAAATCTGTCATCGGTACAAATATTTAGCCTGACGGACAATACATCAAAGCAGGAAGCGTTATCTGCATTGGTGATGTTAGGTTTCGCTAAATCTGCTGCGGATAAAGTGCTCGACCAAATAATTAAGATGGAAGGGAGTTTACCCGTAGAAGGGCTTATTAAGTCTGCTTTAAAAAAATTGTAGTTTTTAAGATTGAGATTTTCACATTGAGGTTAGCAAAAACTTATATACTCCCGGTAGTACGGTTAGGATTATTTTCCCTGTCGTTTTTGTTTTTTCCCGCAAGTATCCGGGCAGAATAATTGCTATTCATTTATTACCAGGTTCAGGATACAACAAAGCTACCATAAACCAATCCC
>JBFXEO010000149.1:0-7383 GCA_050180015.1 Bacteroidales bacterium
TTCAGCAAAGTTTAGCCCCTTTATTTCAAGGCGCTTCAGCAGCTGTTTGCTAAAGTGTAACCCGGCGGTAGGTGCGGCAACAGCACCTTCGTGCTTGGCAAAAACGGTTTGGTAGCGTTCACGGTCTTCCTCCACAACATCACGGTGAATAAACTTTGGAAGTGGAGTTTCACCCAACCGGTAAAGTGTTTCCTTGAATTCATCGTACGAGCCATCGAAAAGAAAGCGAAGCGTTCTTCCCCGGCTAGTCGTATTGTCAATCACCTCGGCAACCAGCGCATCATCATCTCCGAAGTAAAGTTTATTTCCAATTCTAATTTTTCGGGCAGGATCTACTAAAACATCCCATAAACGCTGTTCCTTATTTAACTCTCGAAGCAAAAAAACCTCTATTTCGGCCCCCGTTTTTTCCTTGTTACCATAAAGACGGGCAGGAAAAACCTTCGTGTTGTTGAATACAAGCACGTCATCCTCGTTAAAATAATCTATTACCTCCTTAAAAATTCGATGTTCTATTTTTTTTGTTTTCCTGTTAACGACCATTAGCCTCGACTCATCACGATTTTCGGTTGGAAACTTGGCAATCAACTCCTGCGGCAAATTGTACTTGTACTGCGATAGCTTCATATTCTTCTGAGTGTTAGTATTCTTTTCAAAAAATCAAAATAAATTAATACCCTAAAAATTTAAGGGTGATTTAAACACAACAAAATTAAGAGGTTGCAAATTTAGTGTATAATTTTATCGACTGTCCACCTTATACGGACAAAATTAGCGTTGGTTACAAAGTGTTGAAAATATTTGTTCAACCTCCTCAATGGTAAGGGCTTCGGAAATATTAAAGTCGCCATTTGCCGTTCTCCGAAGTTCAACTATGTGCGCTCCTGAGCCCAGGGCCAGTCCAATATCCCTGGCAATGGACCGGATGTATGTGCCTTTACTACACTTGATTTTCAACGTTAAAAAAGGCATTTCGAGGTTTACTAGCTCTATTCCATATATTTCCACCGGCACGGGGGCCAACTCCATATCAGCACCTTTACGGGCAAGTTTATAGGCCCTTTTCCCATTCACATATTTAGCCGAAAAAAGTGGAGGTACCTGATTTTGAACCCCAACAAAATTTTTAATTACAGACTCTATGAGCAAATGCGTAATATGATCTGTTGGGTACTGCCTGTCCGGCTGCGTTTCTAAATCAAACGAGGGGGTAGTTTCGCCCAGCTTCAACGTGGCAATATACTCCTTTTTTTGCCCCATCAAATTCAGAACCTGCTTGGTGGATTTTCCCGTGCAAACTACTAATAGCCCCGTTGCCAAAGGGTCTAGAGTCCCAGCATGTCCAACCTTGATATTCCTTTCGCCGGTAGCCCTACGAATTAAAACTCGCAACTTGCCCACCACGTTAAACGATGTCCATTGGTAGGGCTTATCGATTAAAATAATGCTTCCTTCCCTAAAATTGCTGAAATTGTTTATTTCCATTACAAAGCCGAAATAATTGCCACTACCCCTACCGCCGCACAATAAACTGCAAAACCAACCAAATTGCCTTTACGCACAAGTTTCACCATCCAGCTACAGGCAAGGTATCCGGAGACGAATGCCGCAACAAAACCTGCCAGAATTGACGATGAGCTTACCGAGCCAAATTCGCCCTTCAGCAAATCCAGCATTGCGGCACCCAAAATGGGAATAATTACCATAAGAAATGAAAATTTGGCCACCTCGTCGCGGTTATTACCCAGCATAAGTCCCGTTGATATTGTTGAACCTGAACGACTAAGGCCGGGAAGCACGGCCACCGCTTGGGCTAAACCAATAATAAGCGAGGTGCGGTAACTTATTGGTTTTGTTTGGGTTTTTTGCAAAAATCTGCTTAAGGTTAACAATGCGGCAGTAACAAGGAGCATCACCCCTACTATCAGCAAATTACCCTCAAATAATTTTTCAACATCCTCCTTAAAAAATACGCCCACAACTAAAACAGGAATGGTTGAGAGTAACAATTTTAACACAAACTGGGTTTCGCTATTCATCTTAAACTTAAACAAACCTGAAAATAGCGAAATGATATCCTTGCGAAAAACAACCAGGGTACTTAAAACGGTGGCGGCATGTACCGCTATGGTAAATTCAAGGCTATCGGGGACATTAACTCCAAGAATGGCTTTTCCTATTTCAATATGGCCACTGCTACTCACAGGTAGAAATTCCGTTAATCCCTGAATTAAGCCAAGGATTAATGCTTCAATTGTAGTCATCTAATATTTGATTTTAGCGGTAAAACACAAGCCCTTCCAGGTTTTTACTGTTTAGGTTTTTTCATTATCGCGTAAATTTCGAAGGCAAAGCCAAATAAAACAACGATTGGAGCCAAGGTTATTCTCCGAAAACTGAATATGTCTGTACTAAACACATTCGGACTGTTAGAGCCGCCGCCGGCCATCAGTATAAATCCCAAAATTATTATTCCAAACCCGATAAGCAAGAGCTTATAGTTTTCTCTGCCCAGGGCAAATCGTCCTTCGTTTTGAGGAGTAGTGGTTGCTTTGTTTGCTTGTTTTGACATGGCTATCGTACGTTTCTTATGGTTAATAGTATAAATCATCCGTTTTAAGCCGGAGGAATTTATTTACGGCAAAAAAAGTTGCCAGCAGATTAATTAATAATCCCACTAAAGTAATTCCGGCAAAAATTGCAACGATATAAATTGGATCGATAATTTGTGTAACATCAGCAATTTCATTCTTAGCCCCATATATTAAGGCGATTAACATTCCAATGGCAAGAATGGATGCATACATTCCGTGCAGAACACTTTTAAGAAGAAATGGCTTGCGGATAAAACTCCAGGTAGCACCAACCAGCTTCATCGTATTGATCAGAAATCGTTTGGAGTAAACCGATAGCCGAATTGTGTTGTTAATAAGCACTAACGCAATAAAGAATAGTAAAATATTAAAAACCAATATAATAAAGCTTACCCGGCTTACATTTTCGTTTACCAGGTTAACCAATGATTTCTGGTAATCAACCTCTTTTATTTGGCTAAACTGTGCAAGCCAATTCTCAATTTTTGCAATGCTATCGGTATTTGCATACTGTGCCTTGAGCCGAACATCGATATAGGCCGAGAGTGGATTGTAGCCGATATAATCGATGAAATCCTGCCCCAGCTCCTGCTCCATCAACTTAGCAGCATCATCCTTACTAATATACTCAGTATATTTAACGTAGTTTGATGCGTCGAGAACTTTACGGAGGTAATTTGCCTCGGCATCGCCTATTCCATCCTTCAAATAAATTGAAAAACCGATGTTCTCCTTAACGTAATCGGACAATTTTTTTGCTGTAACAACTAATACTCCCAGCATACCAAGCATGAATAGCACCAGCGAGATGCTGATAATGGACGAGATGTAGGAACTCCGTAACCGTTGCCTGCTTACTTTTGATTCCTGATTCTTCATGGTTGGTTAATCTGGGATTTATTTGAAGGTTTTGCCGGCTTTTTTACACTCCATCCAATCCATCCGGCAAATATAATGAGTATTAGCAGCGATGATGCCAAATCTATTTTTCTGCCTACCTGCCACATTTTTGAATTGAAGGTAAATTCAATTCTATGCTCCCCTGCCGGAACAACCATTGACCTAAGCACATAATTTGCCCTAAAATGTTCCGCGGGTTTACCATCAACGGTAACGCTCCATCCCTTTGCGTAATATATTTCGGAGAAAACGGCAACCCGGCTTTGGGCGGATTTGCTGGTATAAATTAACCGGTTAGGTTTGTATTCATCCAGCTTGATATAATCCGTAGAATCGCCTTTCGGGGTGTAATCTTTTAGCATTGGCTCAAAACGACGATCAACTACAGCCGTGGTTTTAGGGTCAAAATGGTCAAGGGCGCTTATCTCCTCATCGGCATTCTTTACCAACATAACAGAATCAACAAACCAAGCATTTCCCAGTGCACCCGGATTTAACATGGCCTGTGGGCCCTCCTTGCCTTGCTGAATAAAATACTTAGTATTGAGCATATCAAGTACCGCCATATTCCCGGTTGATAAATGTTTGTCTATTAAATCCTGATAACGGCGCATTTTTGCCCCGTGGTAACCACCAATTGACTTATGGAAGTAAGATGTTGAGGCATCGTTGAACGGGCTAACCGTCAGGTTAAAAACCCTAAAGTCCAGGCCCTTGTCGGCAAGTATCATTTTATCTGCCGCTGAAGGGTTAAACGGTTCCGCGGCCATGGTTGGGGTTACAAAGTTACGGTTATCTATATAACGCTTGTTTACAACCCACATATCAACAGTGATCAGTAAGCCAAGAGCAACAACAAAGTATGCCGGTTTTATTTTCTTATGGTAAAACGCCAGCACCAAGCCTGCACCGCTAAGGACAAAAATTAACGAGCGAACGGAATCGGCCCAAAGCAGATGTTGCCTGTCTGCTACCACCGCATTCAACAGTTCCTTTGGCCAACCCGATGAAAGTAGCTGCTGATCTATTGCCCCTGTAAATCCGAACATATTTTTCCCGAGTAGCACAAAAAGCAAGCATATACCACCCGCAACGCCAACAGCCCACTTAAATGCCCTCATAAAATCTTTGCCATTCACCTTTTCCTCAAAAATTTCCTTTAATGCCATAAACCCTAAAAATGGCATGGTAAACTCCACAATAACTAGAATCATTGACACCGTACGAAATTTATTGTATGCCGGAAAATGGTCCAGAAAAAAGTTGGAAAGCAGGTTAAAATGATTTCCCCAAGAGAGAAGAATGGCAAGCAGCGTAACCGAAAATATTGCCCATTTTTCTGCACCTTTTACCAAAAATAATCCCAGTACAAACAGAAAAACAACAATTGCCCCAACGTAAACAGGGCCCGAGGTCGATGGCTGTGGCCCCCAGTAAGTAGGAAGCTGGCTAACTATTGCCTGGGTTTGATTGTAGGGAACCCCATTCCTTCGTAAAAACTTGAACGTTTCGGACTTATCGCCCAAATTCATTGAACTTGATCCGCCCATTAAATTGGGTATTAGCAGATTGAATGTTTCTGCTCGACCGTAACTCCACTGGGTTGCATAATCTCTATCGAGACCCGAAGTTTTATTGTGTTGTTCATTGGTAAGCTCCGACTTCCCCCTTATTGAGTCCTTACCGTAATCGTAGGTAAACCAAAGCTGACTAAAATTTGCCCCAACGGCCAAAATTCCGCCTATGGCAAGAACGCCAACCGCCTTGCCAAATACGCCCACCCTCTTGGCCTTGATTGATGTATAAAGCTGTGCAACCAGCAGTGCTGCCATAATAAATGCAGCATAGTAGGTTATCTGGGGATGACCAGTGTAAAGATTTAATCCTAAGCACAAGCTAAAAAGGGCAAGGCCGCCAATAAATTTTCCCCGGAAAGTAAGCAGCATTCCGGCAATCATCGGGGCAACGTAACTCAGTGCCCGTATTTTTGCGTTATGTCCAGCCCCGATTACAATAAAAAAGTACGTTGACAGCCCGTAGGCTAGCGCGCCCACAATGCTTAACCACGGGTTTAACCCCATTACCAAGAGAAGTATATAAAAACCCAGCATCGCCATAAAAATAAAATTAGCCGGGCTGTATATAAAATTCAAAACTCTATCGGCATATCGAAGTAAATTATTTGTATATGACACAGAAATCAGGTAAGCAGGCATTCCTCCAAACATGCTGTTAGTCCAAAGGCTAACCTCGCCAGTTTTCTCCTTATAGTCTAGCACCTCTTTTGCTCCACCCTTCCACATGGCGATATCGTGTTGGGCCAATTTTTTACCCTCGAGTAAAGGAGAAAAGAAACCCAACGATATTGCCATAAAAATTAACACGGCAACTAAGTGGGGTAAGAGTTTACCTGTGTATTCTTTGTTCATAATATTTTACGTTTGAGTATAGAACAATATCAAACTTCAAATATATTAAAAAAGAGGATTGGTCTATTATAAAAAAGCAAGGGCTTAAGCTTCCTTGCTTTCTATTGAGTATAATATATGTTCAAACCATCAACGAATCAAGTGTCTTCCTGCTGAGACGAATTACATACCTACAAACTACTGAATATTTTTAAGCAATGTTGAGATAGACACTTTTTCGGCCATAATTTCCCGGAGTTTCGACGCGGGAGCCCTTTCCTGCTCCATGGTGTCGCGGTAACGGATGGTAACTGTTTCATCCTCCAAAGTTTGATGATCGATGGTTATACAGAATGGCGTTCCGATGGCATCGTGACGGCGGTAACGTTTCCCGATCGTATCTTTTTCCTCGTACTGGCAGGCAAAATCGAATTTGAGATCATCCATAATTTTGCGTGCTTTTTCGGGTAGTCCATCCTTTTTAACAAGCGGGAATACTGCCAGCTTAACGGGAGCCAGCGCTGCTGGTATTTTTAGCACAACTCTTTCATCGGTGGTACCATCCTCCCTGGTTAGCTTTTCCTCGGTGTATGCCGATGAAAGCACTAGCAGGAAAGTTCTATCCAGCCCAATTGAGGTTTCCACCACGTAAGGGACATAGCTCTCGTTGGTTTCTGGGTCGAAATACTGTAATTTCTTACCGGAATATTTTTGATGGTTGCTTAAATCAAAATCGGTCCTCGAATGAATACCCTCCACCTCTTTGAAGCCGAAGGGGAACTCGAATTCAATATCAGACGCGGCATTTGCGTAGTGAGCCAAATTTTCGTGCTTATGGAAACGGTACTTGTTATCGCCCAATCCCATGGCCTTGTGCCAACGCATACGGGCATCCTTCCAGAACTCGTACCATTTCATCTCCTCGCCTGGGCGAACAAAGAACTGCATCTCCATTTGCTCGAACTCACGCATCCGGAAAATAAACTGACGGGCCACAATCTCGTTTCGGAAAGCTTTTCCAACCTGAGCAATTCCAAAGGGAATTTTCATGCGGCCAGTTTTCTGAACGTTGATATAGTTCACAAAAATTCCCTGTGCCGTTTCGGGGCGAAGGTAGATTGTGCTGGCTTCATCGGAAACAGAACCCAGCCTGGTTTCGAACATCAGATTGAACTGACGTACATCCGTCCAGTTGCGCGATCCGGAGATAGGGCAAGCTATCTCGCAGTCCTCAATAATTTTTTTAACCCCGGCCAAATCATCAGCCTCAAGAGCCGTAACCATTCGGTGGTTAACCTCATTTATCTTATTCTGATACTCAACAACGCGCGGATTGGTTTGGCGGAACAGGGTTTCGTCAAACGACTCACCAAATCGTTTCGCAGCTTTTTCAACTTCCCTGTTGATTTTTTCTTCGATTTTTGCAAGCCAGTCTTCAATAAGGACATCGGCACGGTAGCGCTTTTTGCTATCCTTGTTAT
>JBFXEO010000150.1:0-7296 GCA_050180015.1 Bacteroidales bacterium
CGACTTAACGCTATTTGCTCTAACCTGGAATTCCGTTTTGCAATTTCTCTAAGTGCATAGGCGGCCGCAGTTTGTGTAATACCCGAAATTGTTTCGGAGATATTGCCAATTATTCCAATGTATGGTTCAACCATGCTGTCTTTAATTTCCGGATCGGAAGCTTTGCGTGCAATTATCAGCAATCCCGCTTTTTGGAACAGTTCATCATCGTCCAAGCACCATTCTATACTCCGCGAAAGGGAGAATTCTGATTTCCAGATAAGGTTGTTGCAAACCTGCTCCACAATTTCGGGGTTGTCAAAGTCGTTTGCCCATTCGTCAATCTGCTGGCCGGTTACCTGCAACGGATCGTCGATTAGTGAGGCCAGTATTTTGCATTCCCTGATTTCCTCGCGGTAGAGCTCAAGTGCAAGTTCGTGATCGCCCTTGTAAGGTTTTGCAATTTGCTGGAGCTCCGGCATGGAAACCCCATAGTTTACTTTATAGATAATTCCCTCACGGCGCATGTTCTCTGCAACCTCACCATTCGCCTGGTGCTTGATAAGGGCCTTAATTTCTAGCACTTTCTCCAAGGTTGTCATAATGCTGAGTTTTTCACAAAAGTAATTGTTTTATTAAAAAATGGTTAAGGGCTGTAGGATAAAAGGAACAAATTCAACGGGAAGTGTTCAGCTTTGATTGATGGTGATTGTAACGGTATTATTCTTGGCTCGATTAGGCTTATTCGATATTTAATTTTTATGTGGGATTTAAAAAACATCATCGATGCCGTTCCATGTACACTTCGAAAAGTTCAATAAGCTAAGCTGAAGGGTCGGAATGGCCATATCTCATTAGTAAAATGGATATTGCTAATAATATGCTAGTATAAAAATCTAGCTGCAACGTAGGCAGTAACTGCCAGTGAACAATATATTGCATAGGTTTTTACCGGCGTGTATTTACTTAAAGAAATATTTAACCGGTAGCGGTTGTAAGCCGAAAGGAGAATCTTTTCTGCCATATACACAATTACTGTAGCCATTGCAACGCCCTCAATGCCAAATGGGATTAGGAGCATCAAGCTTAATGCAATGTTAAGTAGCATTTCCACAATGGAAGCTGCTAATGCTACGCCGTTGTGCATTAGCCCCACGGTAACTGTTTGCGGGAAAATGGCTTTACTGGTAACTAGTAATGCGTAGATCATGAAGATGTTGGCACTGGCACTATACTCTGTGCTAAATATAATTGGGAATAGCGGTTTGCTTAAAAGTATCGCCAAAATTGAAATGGGGAAAAGAAGGTGCATCAAGCTTCTCGATTTGTTTTTAAGTTCCTGCAACGAGGTTGATATTTGGGATGATTCTCCAAAACCCGCCAGCATACTGTTGCTTAATCCAGCCGTCATTAACGCAACAAGCGGTATTTCGCGTGCGCCGTAACGGTATATTGCAAATGTTGATGAGCTAAAGTAGGCGGTAATAATTATCTGATCGATATATACCCCGGAAGTGCTAATTAGATATTTTAATGCCAGAGGAATGCCCTGTTTTATGTGAGCTCTTAGAAAGCTGAAGTCGAGTTTTACGGCAGAATTTTGAACTACCAGCGTAAGCAGCCAGATCATTCGGATTATGGAAATAGCAATTAGCCCGTAAACAGAGTATTCTATTTTCGTGTCAACGAGTAGGGGGGCAATAACCAATATAACCTGTAGTGAGTACGAAATTAACCCGTAAACTACCATGGATCGGAGTTTTCCGGTTAAAAGGTAGATGTACTCTATCAGTAGGGTGGGTGAACTTAAAATCAGGTAAACTACCACAAGGTTGAAAAATGGTAGAGCCGAAAACCCGTCCGCTCCCATCAGTAAACTTTTAATGCTGTAAGCAAAAACCCCGGAGATTACGGATAATAGCATTATCAGTATAAATGCGTTGAAAAGAATGGGATTTTTATCGTTTTTTGCCTTACTCCTTGAGTAAATTGGCAGCAGGGCCTGTATCATCCCGGTTATCCAGTATCCGGAGAACAGGTTGGTTATGAACAGGAGCTTTTCGTAATGGCCAATTTGGCTTTGGGGTACAGCAATTTTTACCATTGCTATGCTAATGGTAATTATCCCCAAAAACCTAATTATTTGATAGGTTTGAAGTGCCGAGGTTTTGTTTAGTTCTACCGTCAACTCTGGATTACAATTTGAGGCTAAAGTATAAAAAACTTGCTTCGCTCCGGATTATTGCCCGAAATCTTAATTTTTGGTGTGATGACTTGTTGGGATTTTAGAAAAAACGGTTACCTTTGCAACCTCTAAACGGTGGATGTAGCTCAGCTGGTTAGAGCACCAGATTGTGGATCTGGGGGCCGTGGGTTCAAGTCCCATCTTCCACCCAAGCCCGGGGAATGCCCCCGGGCTTTTTGTTTATAGCCATACTAAATAACGGAGTTTTATTTTCAGAGGGACTTGATGTCCCTCCCTGTCGTTATTTTCTATTGCTAACGTATTTGCATTTCACTAACACCTGAAGTTATCCCTGAGCCTGCATTTTGTGGAGCTGCAGGTTTAATGATTAATATCATCATAGATAATTTGGCACTTATTAACTGGAGTGATAAATTTATCCTATTAACAAGCTGGATATGTATTTCGGTAAAATGCATCATCAGGTTAACATGGTCGGAGAGTTGCTAATGTCAAGTAACCCTTACTGGTTCAACAATCAGGTTGTTTTCTTCGATGAGAATAACCGTGATAGGTATCCCAAGGGTTTTTTATCGCTATATGATATCTTTGTTGATCAACTCGATATTAAACTTTACGAGGAGCAGCTGGAAGATACCCTCCCAAGTAGTAATGCCTGTTTTTACTTTATGGGTTAGCAGCTATTAAAGCCGGTTGGAGAATAGGTATCCCTACAGGAATACCTGATTTTTTTAAGTTGATCGTTGTTGTTATTTCTGTACGTTTGGCCGTTAATGTAAAGTTTAAAAGGATGAAAAAGATACTTGCACTATTTTTACTGGTAATGGCAGGGTTTGCCGCTAAGGCTATTCCCGATACCTCAAGGGTGGCCCTGCTGGTTATAGATATACAGGATTTCTACTTTGCCGGAGGTAAATCGGAACTTGTAGATCCGCTGCCTGCTGCGGAAAATGCTGCAAAGCTGGTAAAACTTTTCCGCGCCAAGGGGTGGCCCGTGATATACGTAAAGCATCAGTCCAACGAGCAGGAAGGTATTCACGGGAGTGTAAAACCGGCGGAGGGTGAGATGATTTTTACCAAAACCAGCGTAAATTCATTCGTGGGAACACCGCTATACGATTACTTAATGGGGCAGCAAATTTCTAAACTTGCAGTTTGTGGCATGCAAACGCACATGTGCGTTGAGGCTGCCGTCAGGGCTGGTGCCGATTACGGGTTTAAGGTTACTTTAATTCACGATGCCTGTGCAACAAAAGATTTAAAGTGGGGAAATGATGTTATTCCAGCGCGCGTGGTGCATCTTTCAACGCTTGCTACGCTGAGGAGTTATGCAAGAATTGTAAGTACAGAAGATTATTTGAAATCAATAAAATAGAGAAGTTCAGACAGGGTTTCAACCTTGCCTGAATTAAGTTTCTAAAATGCAGGTACAGCAAATGTTTTAACGTCGCTCGCGGTAATTTCCTTGTCGCAGAGAATTATTAGCCTTTCAATTACGTTTCGCAGCTCACGGATATTCCCTGCCCATTTCAACTTTTTAAGCTCCTCTACGGCATCGGGTTTAATGGTTTTGGGTGGAATACCATACTCCGTGCAAATTAAATCGTTGAAATGTTCTGAGAGCAGAGGAATATCCTCCAGCCTTTCGTTAAGCGGGGGAACATGGATAATAATTACGCTTAACCTATGGTAGAGGTCTTCGCGGAAATTCCCCAGCTCAATCTCCTTTGTAAGGTTTTTATTGGTTGCCGCAACTATTCTAACATTTACGTTGATGTCCTTGTCGCTGCCAACCCGGCTGATTTTGTTCTCCTGCAATGCCCGTAAAACTTTGGCTTGGGCGCTAAGACTCATATCGCCGATTTCATCCAGAAAAAGAGTCCCTCCGTCGGCCTGCTCAAATTTTCCCCTGCGCTGCTTTATGGCCGAGGTGAATGCCCCTTTTTCATGGCCAAACAGTTCGCTTTCTATTAATTCCGAAGGAATAGCAGCGCAGTTAACCTCCACAAATGGCATAGCAGCCCGGGTACTTTTTTCGTGTAACCAGCGCGATACCAATTCTTTTCCTGTGCCGTTGGGGCCGGTGATAAGAACGCGGGCCTCGGTTGGGGCAACGCGCTCGATCAGCTCCTTAACCCTGGTTATGGCTGCTGATTCTCCAACAATGTCGAAAGCCCTGTTAACCCTGCGTTTTAAAACTTTTGTTTCCTGAATTAACGTTGTTTTATCGGTTGCGTTGCGAATGGTTATGAGTAGGCGGTTCAGGTCTAGGGGTTTTTCTATAAAATCGTAAGCCCCCTTTTTTATGGCTTCAACAGCAGTATCGATATTACCATGCCCGGAGATCATTATTACCGGAGTATCGCTCGATTGTTCCTGTAGCTTTTCCAATACTTCGATGCCATCCATTTGGGGCATTTTAATATCGCAGAGCACCGCATCGTACCCGCCATTGCAAAACATTTCGATACCGCACGTACCATTTTCGGCCAGGTCCACGCTATGGCTTTCAAACTCAAGTATTTCTTTCAGCGTATTTCTGATTGCCTTATCATCATCAATTACAAGTATTTTAGACATGGCGGCTAAATATTAATCGTAGTAAAAGTACGGGTTATTTATATATCAGCGTAAAATTACCCAAAAAACCAAATTAAACAATTGTATTTACTGCCTGCTTTCGGATAATTCGCTTAAGAACCCTTCCTTGAGGGCGTATTCCGACTGAAACATCGTTTCTGGTTTAAACTGTTCCACCAAATAGTTTACAAAGATTGATGCAAGAACAATTAAATCGACCCGGATGGACTCTAGCCCTTTTATTTTACGCCGATCTTCGCGTACCGATGTGATAAGGTATTTGTGCAGCTTGGTGTATTCGGCAGCGGGAATTTGCGCCCATGTTCTTTTTGAGAATTCTATTTTACCTGCAGATTCCAGGATACTCCTGAATGAATCGAATGAACCAGAGCTCCCAACCAGCTTGGTCGGCTGATATTTTTCCACGGCTTCGGATAGCGGTTTTAACTCGTTGGCAATGTGATTTTCTATTGCAGTAATTTGTTCCGGTTTAATTGGATCCGACGGGTTAAAAAGTTGCGTAAGGCGCGATACTCCCAGGTTAAAGCTGTGTAGCCAGAATACCTCCGTAGCATTTGCGAGAATTATTTCGTTGCTCCCTCCGCCAATATCAACTATTAGGTTGCACTTGCTGCCCAGGTCAACAGCACTCCTTACCCCTTTGTAGATTAGGGTTGCCTCGCGGATGCCATCAATAATCTCAATTTTTAGCTCAAATCGCCGGTATATCTCATCAACAAAATCTTTCCCGTTCGAAGCATTGCGTGTAGCCGATGTGGCAAAAGCAAAGTAGCGTTCGGCCGAGAACGATTTTGCTGTTTGCAGGTGTTTTTCAATTGCATCAACGCCCCGCTGCCATGCCCCGGGTGTAATTATTCCTTTTGTTAATCCGCCTTCACCCAGCTTTACGGGTAGTTTTTTTTCGTGTAGAATACTGTAGCTGCCATTCCCGTTGCTTTGGGCAACCAGTAGGTTGAATGTGTTTGTACCAAGATCAATAATAGCAATATTCATTTTTTTTGACTTTAGATGCCAAGTTGCATTTATGCTTTGAGCATTATGCTGAAGATATGTCTTTGCTGTAAGTACTTACCCGTTAGCAGTACCCCAATTCCACTCCTTGTAGAACTGCTCTAAAAACATCAGCATAAAGTTATGTCTTTCTTCGGCAATTTTTACGGCTGTTGGAGTGTTAAGCATATCTTTTAGTAAAAGTAGCTTTTCGTAGAAGTGGTTGATGGTAGTCCCTTCGGCTTGCTTGTACTGCTCAAAGGTGTAATGTAGCTGTGGGGAAACGTTGGGTTCATAAATTGGGCGTTTCTTGGAACCTCCATACGCAAAGGCCCTGGCAACGCCAATGGCCCCAATAGCATCGAGCCTATCGGCATCCTGCACAACCATTGCCTCAGGAGATGTTGGCTTGGTATCAACCTTTGCGCCTTTGAACGAAACCTGTTTAATTATACCGATGACCGCTTCGGTTTTCCTCGGATCGTATTCAATTTCGCTCAGCAATTTACGGGCATTGGGGTAATTTCCATTGCTGGTTGAAAGCTTCCAGTCGTCCAAGTCGTGGAGGAGTGCAGCAAGTTCAACCTGTTCGATATCTGCATTTTCCTGCTGCCCAATGGTAAGCGATAGCTTAGTGACCCTGTGTATATGCCACCAATCATGTCCGGTTGTGTCATTCTTACAATGCTCTTTAACTGTGCTGTAGATAAATTGAATGGGGCTCTGCATTGCCTTGTGGAGGTTTATTTAGAGAAAGCGAAAAATCTACCGACGTTCCGCTTTCCCCAAAACTTTTTTTCTTTTAACTTTTAGCTGTTATACCTAATCCACTTCCACATTTCTTTCCAGGAGTATTTTTTACCGTACATTAGAATTCCAACCCGGTAGATTTTTGCGGCAAGCCAGGTAATTACAACGAATGTAATTACCAGTAGCGATGCTGATAGTGCCAGCTGCCATGTTGGAACTCCGAATGGAAGCCGGGTAAGCATAACTATGGGCGACGTGAAAGGGATTATTGAGAACCAGAAGGCCAGAGACCCATCAGGCGATTTTATTCCGCTAATCATTACAACAAGCGCAAGGATTAATGGGAGCGTAATTGGCATAACCAGCTGCTGGGTATCGGAGATGTTGTCTACGGCAGAGCCGATTGCCGCAAACATTGCGGCGTAGAGTAGGAACCCGGCAATAAAGTAGAAAATAAATCCGCCAATAATAAGGGAGTAGTTTTGGCCCTTTAGGGCAGATATGAAGTTTTCCCCTTCGCCAGGGGCAACGTTGCTGGACATATTTGCCTGATCTGCACCTTGCTCAACCATTACGTTTTGCGAAGCACCCTGTACCTGCGCTACGTTGGCAATATGATTTTTTTCGGTGATTATGTTTATGCCCACTGTTGATAGTCCTAGTGTAAGAATAATCCAAATGAAAATTTGAACAAGGCTAACCGCCGCAAGCCCTAGAATTTTTCCCATCATCAGATGGATTGGTTTTACCGACGAAATTATAACCTCTAC
>JBFXEO010000151.1:0-7278 GCA_050180015.1 Bacteroidales bacterium
TAATGTTTTCAAACTACAGGATGAAGGTTAACCGGGTATTCTTACATCGAATTCACGTTAAATGAAATCGGCTTTGGTTGCTTTTCCAACTTTTACCCGATCCTCGTGAATTGCTTCCCGGTATGCCTTGGCGTATCCCTGTGAGTTGTCAACCCCTGCGCAGCACCTTAAAAAACGGGTCAATAAAATCCCGTCTTGTCAATGTTTCATTGTAGAATCAATCTGTTCTTCAAATCGGGTAGTTAAATCCTCTTTGGCAATCATGTCATCCTAAAAGGTTATACAATTTACCGTTTTTTATTAACGGAGAGGCGAAGACAGGCGATGGCCGAGTTGTGAAGCAAGCTGAAACACGCTTGTTTTTTGGGCCTACGTATATCATGTTAGTAAGTATGATTAACTTTGCCCCCTAAAATAAACAACAAGGGAAATTCTCTGTTGATATGTAACCGAAACTTATCGGTAAAAAATAATAAGCTAATTTTGAATAAATAAAAATTATAGTAATGAACTTCGATCTTATAGTTATTGGAAGCGGCCCGGGTGGCTACGTGGCCGCAATTAGAGCAAGTCAGCTGGGACTGAAGGTGGCTGTTGTTGAAAAGGAAAATCTTGGGGGAATTTGCCTCAACTGGGGGTGTATTCCTACGAAGGCATTGCTCAAAAGTGCCCAGGTGTATGAGTATGCTTCCCATTCGGCGGAGTACGGGGTGGTTGCTGAGGAGGTTAAGCCCGACTTTGAAAAAATGATTTCTCGTAGCCGTGGTGTTGCCGATACCATGAGCAAGGGCATTCAGTTTCTTTTCAAGAAAAACAACATCACCGTAATAAACGGATTTGGCAAATTGAGGGATAATCACACCGTTGTTGTTTCTTCGGATGGTTCAACCGCAGCAGCCTACACTGCCAAACACATTATTCTTGCAACGGGTGCCCGCTCGCGAGAATTGCCCAACCTAAAGCAGGATGGAGTAAAGATAATTGGTTACCGTCAGGCGTTAACCCTGCCAAAACAACCCGCATCAATGGTGGTAGTTGGCTCCGGTGCTATTGGTAGCGAGTTTGCATATTTTTATAATGCCATTGGAACCAAAGTTACGCTGGTTGAGTTCTTGCCCAATGTTGTTCCACTGGAGGACGAGGAAGTAAGTAAAACCCTTGAACGTGCTTTTAAGAAAGCGGGTATTGCGGTTAAAACAGACTCCAGCGTTGAGTCGGTTGACACATCCGGCAATTTGTGCAAAGTGAACATTCAAACCAAAAAGGGCGTTGAAATGGTTGAGGCCGAAGTAGTTCTCTCTGCCGTAGGCATAGCCCCGAATATTGAGGGAATTGGACTGGAGGAGTTGGGCGTTGCGGTTGAGAAAGGCCGTGTTAAGGTTGATGAATTTTACCGGACAAACGTTGATGGAGTTTATGCCATTGGCGATATTGTTCATGGACCAGCGTTGGCGCATGTGGCATCGGCCGAAGGGATTGTTTGCGTGGAGAAAATTGCCGGGCACAATCCACAACCGGTTAACTATGAAAATATTCCCGGTTGCACATACACCATGCCCGAGGTTTCATCGGTGGGAATGTCGGAGAAGGCCGCCAGGGATGCCGGATACGAGGTAAAGATTGGTAAATTTCCGTTTACCGCATCGGGGAAAGCTACAGCGGCAGGCTCGCGCGATGGTTTTGTAAAGTTAATTTTTGACGCAAAGTACGGCGAATTGCTTGGCGCACACATGGTGGGAGGGAATGTAACAGAAATGATTGCAGAACTTGTTGTGGCCCGCAGCTTGGAAACAACCGCCCATGAACTAATTAAAAGCATCCATCCGCATCCAACCATGAGCGAGGCCATTATGGAAGCCGCTGCCGCAGCTTACGGGGAGGCAATACACATATAAATTTGGATTCTTTTACAAAAAAACCTGTCGGGGGTTCCCCGTGTACCCAATTTATCCTATCCATATATGATTAAAACGCTCAGGACAGCGGCTGTTAGCCATTTAGAAAAGTTATCGCAGGTTCAAAAACGTTTCGGAAACTCTGATCAACCTGCTCGCTCTTTGAACCGTTCAAGATTGGGAATGGCATTTCGTGGGTATAGCTGTGCGGGAAATCCAACTCTTGCACCATACCCCTGAAGCGGTTTTTAACGCTGGAAAATGTTAAATGAACGTAGGTTGATGGTATAACCTTGTCCTTTTTTAGAGTGATTGCCTGTATTTGTCCGCTCAGTTCCTGCAACCGGGTTTCGCGGAATGTTTTGTTACATTCGGGTGCAAGCATTGCCAGAAAAGCTTTGCCTAGTTCGCTTTTTTTAATGTAGGCCGAGAAGGGGGTATCAATTTTTAACTCTTGCAAAAAATCGTTTAAGTAGTATTTCCGTAAACTGGTAAAAGCAACGCTATCCATTATAAAACGTGAGGTTCCGAACATCTCGCTGAATAGTGCCCCGCCACAAAAAAGGAATAATTTTGAGTTACTGAATAAATTTTTTGGATTGGCCAGAAATAGTATTTGCGACAGGAAAGCACCAATGGAATAGGAAAAGAAATCGACCCGCGTATTTTCTGCAAGAAAAGGGTACTTACCTTGCTTTATTGTTTCCAGCAGTTGTACTAAATCTTCGGCGGTTTGTTTTCCCGATGAAAAAAATCGGAGGGGATCATCGCTTAAACGCTGGCTCAGTGCAGCATTGGCCACGGATGACATATTTTGCTCGTTCTTTTCCTGCCGGTTGCCCAGCAGGGGCATCATTGCCCTTGGATTTGCCCATAGTCCGGGGCTCCGGTTCATGTGAAACGAAATAGGGAATAGTATAACCGGCCGGTTTGTATGCAATGACAAATAGTAGGCCCATGGTAGGTACTTCAACCAGCTGCGCTCATTTAGGCCGTGTAGGAGAATTATGGCCTTGCTGTGAATTTGGTTTGAATTTGGAATAAATACAGGGTAACTGAACAATTTATTTTCGGCAATAGAACCATCGTTTGTAGCAATGGCCTGGTGGTAGTAGGTTTGCTCCGCAATTCCGTTCGATGGCAGGATCAAGCTTGAATTGCTCGTAAATTGCATAACCCGAATTTCAGCATCAGAACCATCGATGCGCATTTTCTCCCTGTTTAAGGAAAAAATTTGCTTCAACTCGCTGTATGTTTTTGTGAATTCCATAACTACTTTATGCAAAGTAACGACGCAAAATGGTGTAGGTCAAATAAGAGGGTTCTGGGGTATTGCCAAGGGGCTAAATGTTAAAATATGGGATAAATTTTGCTATTGAGGGGTGAAATTTGTTCCTGAAAAATCTGACGTGCGATTAAAAGAATGAAAATTTAGTGTTGAATAGCTAAATTTGAGGATTGATAAGTAAGCGATGACCGATTTCCAGAGCCCACTTCCCCGGTATTTAACCAGTAAGGTTAATATTGTTAGATTAATACTATTAACCGCTGCTTTTGCTTTGGTATTTATCAATATTTATGCGCCATTTGGGTCGGAAACGTGGTTTGACGTTACTAAGTGGGAGTTTCTGGCGTATTCAAGTTTGGTTATTCTAACCGGAGTTTTGGTAGTTGTTATGAGCCGGATAATTATGTACCAGGTATCAAAAAGGCGAACACTATTACTGTGGCAGTATTTGGTATGGGTTACAGCCGAAATTTTTTCCATGTCTGCATTCTACGCGCTGTTTGAAAAGTTAATTCTGAAAGATACCCGGTTTATTGGCGATCTGTTTCGGGTATCGGCTAAAAACACTGCATTGGTGCTGCTTTTACCGTACTCGGTTTTGTGGCTTTACTTTTCGTGGATGGAAAAGAAGCAGCAACTTTTGCAGCTGACGGAAAATCCACCCACCGATACATCAAAAAATATGATCCCCTTTTACGACGAAAAGGGAGAACTCCGGTTTTCGGCCAAGCTGGAAAATTTGCTTTACATTGAGTCTGCCGATAACTATGTGAATATTTACTATATGAACAAGGAAAAGATAGCCCGGTTTACACTCCGTAATACCATTAAGCGCATGGAGGAAACCTTAATGGGCACAGAAATTATCCGTTGCCACAGGTCGTACATGGTTAACTTTGAAAAGGTGAAGATCCTACGGAAGGATAGGGATGAACTCCATCTTGAACTTGATGTCCCAGCTGCAATTGCCCTTCCGGTTTCCAAAACTTACGTGCAAAAGGTGATGGAAACATTTACACGTTTTAGCTTATCGCATAACAAGTAAATCAATATCTTTTAAAATAGCGGTTAGCTTAGCCGAATTTATTGATTTTGCCCTTATTTTATTTTTATCGATGTTTGGTAAATCACCCTGATGGGCTGTTTCAAAATAACCTCTGCGATAGAGATAATGGGCAAGATACTCCTGCTCCGTTTGCCCGGGAGTAGGAACCATTAAACCGGAAATACCCAGCGTTAGCATATCCATAATTGTGCTGTACCCACCCCTGAATATTAGATATTGTGCATTTTTTACGGCAAGTGCAAACTGTAAATCGGGCAAATGCCCAACGTACCAAATACCATCGATATTTCTTGGAATGCTCCCATTATCGGGTATCCCCTCTACAATCAAACAACTCAACAGCCATTTTTTTGCCAGTTTCGATGTAATATCGATGTAAATTTGCCGCTGTGGTTCTGGCCCCGATGCAATAACAACCATTTGAAAGCCGCTTAGAACCGCGTCGAAGTTTATGCTACCAAAACGGGACAGAATTCCAATGTAATTCAAATTCTTCAAACCATTGGGTCGGGAGAGTAACCCCGCAATATTTCTTTCGTCGGAATAGTCGGGCACCCAAACCTGGTCAAATCGGTTTAGCCATTTTTTTATAATGATTTGAGAGATTTTCAAAGTCCACTTAAAAGGGAATGGAGGAATAACCCTTAGTTGATGTGTAATAATCGCCGTTTTAACATGGTTACTCCAAAGTCCGTAACGGTTATCGGAGATTACCATATCAACTTTATGTTGGCCGATCAATTGCTTTAGCTTACGATGCTCCGAAAAGTTTACAAATGGTAACCGCACAGCAACCCACAGCAAGGGGAAAAGTTGACTTGATCCTTTAGTGTAGCGGACTCTTAACGAACGAAAATCAATATATTTTAAACCGGGGAATCGCTGTTTCACGAGCGTTATGGAGGATTTATCGGCGGCTACTATTACATTGTGCCCCTGCTGTTGCAGCAGCTCAATAATTGGGATATCCCGGCTAGCATGTCCCAGGCCCCAACCCAAAGGGCAAATTAGAATATTGAGCTTGCGTGATGGTTCCATTTACGACGATACCTGAACAGGAATTCCAAGCTCCCTGACCTTATCGGCAATTTTGTTTAGCTCGCCAAAGCTAATTTTAATAAGTTCGCTAGCGGGAGTATCGCGGGCAACGGTGTAAATCATTACCTCCTGGGGTTTTATCTTTTCTATCAGCAGCAACCATGCATCAACCTCCGTTGGCGTTGTATTGTCAATGGTTTGCCCGTTAATTTTCCCTCGGACAAACAGCGTTTGAATTATGAGTTTACCATCGAAGGCCATCAGCCGTTCCACCAAGTTTCTTACATCAAACTTCATTAGCGGTTGATTTAAAAGATTAACCGTGCTATCGAAGGCGGAATCGAGTTTCAGGATATTCTGATCCACAAGCTTTAACGCAGTAATAACCTGTGGTTGATGAATCATGGTGGCGTTTGAAAGAACGGCAATGCGTGCCCCGGGAAAATATTTGCCGCGCAGCTCCATTGTATCGTCAATTATGCTGGCAAAATCAGGATGAAGTGTGGGTTCGCCGTTACCGGCAAAAGTTATCACATCGAGCGAATTGCCCCGGTAAAGCATCTCGCTTAACTTCTTGTCCAATGCCTGCCGAACCTGCTCGCGGGTTGGCAAACTTCCGCTAACCATAGCGTTTGTCCAGCCACACTCGCAGTAAATACAATCAAAAGAGCAAATTTTACTGTCGGCTGGGAGCAGGTTTATTCCCAATGAAACTCCCAGCCTGCGGCTTTTTACCGGCCCAAATACAATACTGTCGAAAAGAAAGGTCATGGCAAATACACAATTTCAAACATTAAGTGAACAAATATTCTACGGCAAAGATACCCAATATTTGGCTGATGGTTGTTAGACCAGCCGTTTTACCGCACTATTGGGTTGCGGGCGCATGTTGGCAAAATCGAAGTTGGTAATAAGATTCAGGCCGGGCTGTTTACCAACCTCAATGCTGCCATATTTATGGGAAACCTTCAGCGCATCGGCCCCATTCAGCGTAGCCCAACGTAAAATCTCACCGAATGGTATTGCAGGGAAATTATTAAGGATTAAGTTGATGTGGTATAGCATGTTGAGCGTGGTTGCGCTTGCCAAGCTATCCGTTCCTATTGCCATTCGTAAACCGTTTTCGAGCATTGACTGTAAATCGGGCAGCTTTCCTTCGATGTACAAATTCGATTCCGGGCAGGTTACAAAGGTTACTTTACGAAAATGACCGTTGAGCCACTTTAACTCCTCAATGCCGGCAAAGGTATTATGAATTAACAGTAAATCCCGGTTGGTGTTGATATGGTTCATCGCTATTGACGAAGGTGTTTGCCCCGATGCAGCCTCAAAAGGGATATTCAGCTGCTTGTACCTGCCAAGCAAGGGCCCCGTTCCGTTTTTCAGAAATTCATATTCAGGCAAACCCTCCGCAAAGTGTATGCTCAGCAGTGCATCGTTCTCATCAATATAATTCTTTAAAATACCCCAAAGTTTTTCCGATAAAGAGTAGGTTGCATGGGGTGTTATGCTTGTTGAGTTTTGGAAATACTTTTTAAATAGAATGCTTTGCACCTGCGAATTTTCAAGAATAGCGTTGGCACTTGCCGGATTAATCCCAAAAACTTCGATAAAGTTATGAAAGTGGATTTTTGATTTGGCCTTAACTTGTAGCGTGTCCGTTGTGTTGCAGATATCGCCAACAGCAACTGTTCCGGTATTTTCCAATTCAAGAATAGAATGTTCAATTGCCCTCACTACATTGGGAAAATCTATGTTCCGAAAATCTGCAACAGCTTTAATAAATCCCACAATACCAAGTTTTTCAGGAAGTTTCCCCAGTAAGTGCGAGAGCTCCAAATGGCAGTGGGCGTTTACAAAACCAGGAACAATAATACCATTGTGGAACTCCGTGCTGTGAATTTCCTTAAAATTGTTACCCGGGTTTACGACCCGAAGTATTGCGCCATTATCATCAACCTCCACAATGCCATTTTTAATGGGAGGCTGAG
>JBFXEO010000152.1:0-7276 GCA_050180015.1 Bacteroidales bacterium
AATTCTTGCCAGCCTGGGCTGAAGCGCCGCCCCACCGCACATAATGAATTTTAGTTCGCCGCCTAACCCTTGCTGCCACTTGGTAAATACCAACTTGCGGGCAATGCTCCACCTCCAGCTGTAGTACCAGCTATTTCCGTTCTCGCTGTACTTATAGCCCAGATTTGCCGCCCAGAAGAATATCTGTTTTTTTATTCCGGATAAATCTTTGCCAATGGAGATAATTTTGTCGTACGTTTTTTCCAGCATCCTGGGAACGGTGATGAATATTTGTGGCTTCACCTCTTTTATAATATCACCTAAGGTTGCCAGGCTTTCCGTGTAGTATATGGATAATCCCTTGTACTGGTAGAAGTAGTTGACCATTCGTTCAAAAACATGGCTTAGCGGAAGAAAGCTTACGGCTTTATCGCCTGGGTCTAAAGGGAATAAAGGTACACAGGCGTTAACGTTACTTAAAAAGTTATTGTGCGTAAGCATTACCCCTTTGGAAACGCCTGTTGTTCCCGAGGTATAAATCATCGATACAACATCGTCGGGTTGGATAGATTTTTTTATTTGGAATAGCTCATCCACGTATTCGTGGGCAGTAATTTTCCCCTTATCGGTAATTTCCTTCCAGCTGGGGATATCTCCATAATCTGTGAAGCAGAATAACCCGAAAAATTCCGTGAGGCCCGCTGTTAACGGCAGTAACTTTTGGTACAAATTTTTATCGCCCACAAAAATTACCTTTACCTCGGAATGGCTAAGAATATACTTGTACTCATCCTGGCTAATGGTGGGGTAAATGGGAACATGTACCATTCCTGCCTGCGACACGGCCATGTCAACAAAATTCCATTCCGGACGGTTGCCCGAAATGGTTGCCACCTTATCGCCGGGCTTTAGGCCCATGGACATTAGCCCATAGCTGAGGTTGTGAGCAATCTGCGAGTATTTTTCGATGGAGTATTCCTCCCATACACCATTTACTTTGGATGCTAAAACAGGACGATTCTCGTAGGTTTCACGTCCGGCATCAAGAATGTCAAAGGTTCTAGTAATATTCATTTTACTATCGGCGGTTAAGTTCTATTAATAAGTTGTTATGTGTTTGTTGAGTTGGCGTCCCAGCCGGGGACAAATATAAAACAATAATTATAAAAAGTAGCGGGTAATTGTTTAATCGTTTGTTTTATTCCTGTCCACGTTAAGAATGTAATTCTGTAGTTTCCGATTCTAGTAGAATGCACAGTCTCCATCGCCATCCTGAAAATTCAGGCTATCGATAAAATTGAAAGCCTTAGAAATGAGGTATGGTTTCCGGATTTTTTTACTGGTGATAAAAGGTGTTTTGCTTTTTCTGAAGCTATCGGCTAGCGTTTCGTTATAAACCGTTACCATGTTGAGTTTTAGTTTGACCATGGTGTTGACAATGAACTTAAGGACAGGGGCCATGTTTTTTTCATCGCAGAATATGTACGGAACAGCCATACGCCTATTTCTCACGGTTATCAGTACAGTTGCAATAATATTGCCTGAATCATCGGTAAACTTTATGATTTGGTAAAAAAACTGTCGGCTTAACGATGAAAAATAGTACCTTGAACTGCTGTGGCCGGGTATAGCACCCACCATCAACCATGGATTTTTAACAATCCAGTTGAGTTCTGCCATGCTTCTTTGATTCCAGCTGTAGCTGCTGAATTTGCTCAGAAAATCTGCAGGAATTTCGTCAAACGAAGACAAGTACTCAAATTTTACATCTTTAGGTGGATGTTCCTTAATAAATACAAGCCTTAGATCGACAAAAATATTCAAAAACCAATCCGATAGTTTTAGCAATGGTGTTAGTTTGCTAAGTGTACAATTTTTTGGAGGAAGTATTTCGGCCAGGTTAAAGCGGAGGTAACCCCTATATCCGATTTTATATTTTGTAGGTTGAAATATGTTGGTTTTTTGGTAAACTGGTTCTAGCGAGGGAACAATATTGGTAATCAGTATCTTTTTATCCCATGCCCTTATAGCCCTGAGAAAAAGGTTGGCAGCAACGTTCTGCGATTTATATTTTTCATCTACCCAGAAACAGGTGAGCCAGCCAACCTTTTCGTAACCGCTGTTAAAAAACAGGTAATCGGGTAAAACACCCAGGTACCCCACGGTTTTATCATCGTCAAGTTGTACTACTAGCAGCAAGTCATCGTCATCGGCCCTTGGGTTGTTTATTTGCGAAACGGCCCTTTGCTTGCTTATTGGTACATTGGCCAGCCTGTAATACCTCTGGGAGTGTATAAAAGTGGCAAGGCTTTTTTTTGTGAACGGTACCGTTTCCATAATCAACGTCTTTTTATGGTATTCTTTCTAAGGAAGAATTTTGTAATGTAATATAGGTATTCTCCGTAAATAATTTCTTGGGCTGTATATGATTTTAATTCCATGGGAATACGCTGGATATTTTTGGGGTACAAATCCTTCTTCAACCCCGAGTTGCCAAAGGTAAAATCGGCAATGGGGTTTTCTGCGGTAAATATCCTGTCAAAAAAGGTTTTTGGTACATTGCTGTCAGCAAATGGAAAGGAAAATAGCCTGTAATTTAGGTTGAAATTGCGGGTAATTTCATCGAGGCTTTTTTGGGTTTGATATACCTGATCGTCAGGGTTTAGCTCTTCGTATCTTGGATGGTCAATGCTGTGCGCGCCAAAGGTAAACCCCTGGTTTGTGAGGCTGCGGATTTGATCACCCGTTAGGTAGGGTTTGCTGTCGTTTAAAAAATCCTTGAAGCTATACTCAATAAGCTCCGACAGGTTATTGAGCCATTCTCTGTTCCTGTAGCTTACCTGTAGCAATGAGCCGTAGCTATTGCCGTATTCCAGATTATGCCGCTGAAACCAGGCCTTAACCCTATTTTTTGTTGATGCAGGAAGTGTGGTGGTTCTGAGTTTTTCAACTAAAATACTTGCCTTGTAACGGTAGAATAGGTTTTTATTGTCAATAAATTCGGTGTTTAAAAAGCATGTTGCCGGAATGCCTTTGCGTTTGAGTATTGGCGCTGCAACATCGTAAAATTCCCGGAGCCCGTCGTCAAACGATAGCAGGAATGAGTTTTTCCTACGCGTTTTGTTGTAAATGGTGCTGGTAATATCCGTGTAATCAATGGGCTTAAAATTCTTTAGCAGGAAGTCTAAATCTTTTTCAAAATCCTTTTCTGTTCGAACTTTGTAGAGATGTTTTATATGAACGGGATTACTGTTTGAAACAGCATGGTAAAACGGAAATACAGTATTTTGCCGGGTTAGCGTAGTAAATAATTTTAAAGGGGTAACCTTTAGAATTTTACCTAGGGTGTAAAAAAGTATTTTCATCCGTTAGATTTTCAGGTTGCTTGGTGTTGCTGCACCCACCTTTAATCTTTTACTTAATTTAAGGTCAATGCCTCCGCTAGTTTTGCAGTTTGCTTAAATTATTTTTGGGATAGGTTACTCGTGGCTAACACCGGTTTCTTTTGCCCCGTAGGCCAAATCGCCAGCATCGCCAAGTCCCGGAACTATGTAGGCCTTTACTGTCAGCTCGTCGTCCACGGCACCCAGCCAAAGCGATGTGTTTTTTGCGGAAAGGTTCCGCTTCATGTACTCCACGCCCTCCTTCGAGGCAATTACCGATACGATGTGGGTGTGCCTGGGAGTTCCCCTTTCCAGCAAGGCTTTGTGGGCCAGGAGCATCGATGCGCCTGTTGCCAGCATGGGATCTATTAGAACAAGCGTTTTGTTTTCGATGTTAGGACAAGAAATGTGTTCGAATTGGATTCTGAAGGTGCCATCCTGGCTATATTTTCGGTAGGCTGATATAAAAGCATTTTCGGCCTTGTCAAAGAAGTTCAGCATACCCTGGTGTAGCGGCAATCCGGCCCTGAGTATGGTTGCAAGGACAATTGTTTCGGCGGGGACATTTACCTCTGCAACGCCAAGCGGTGTTTGAACCTGGGTTGCTTCGTAGTTTAACTCCTTGCTTAACTCGTAGGCAAAAACTTCTCCGCAACGTTCAAGGTTTTTTCTAAACCTCATCAAATCATTCTGGATGTTTACATTACGGAGGTCTGCAATAAACTGGTTTAGAACAGAATTCTGGCTGCCAAGTACATGTACCATTTATTCAAATTTAGTTTGGCTAATTTAAGTAAAATATAACTTACTAAGCGTTAGACCTTAATATTGTTTTAACATTTGGTCGAAATAAGATACTGTTTTGGTCATGGTAAGTTCTGTAACTATTTGTTTGTTAAACTGCTGTTGTTTTATTTTAGGATGCTTTTAAAATTTGCCGGGATTACGGATAGAAATATTGTAGGGACTGTATAAAATCAATCTATACCTTTGTTGCATTAATTTAATTTTATGAAGAAAGCTACAGATCCTGTAATTGTTGGTTTACAGCAAAAGTTTCAACTTCCGGAATTGCCGGTGTCTGCTGATTTATACTTGGATATGGTGGAAAATATTGTTAGCCAGCAGCTGTCGGGGAGGGTTGCCCGGGTTATTTTCCAGCGATTTCAGGGTATTTTCCCCAATAATTACCCTTCGCCGGATTTGCTGTTATCAACACCCGATGCGCTGCTTCGGAATACGGGCCTGTCGGGATCAAAAACTCGCTACGTGAAGGCGTTGGCCGAGTTTGCCCTGCATAACGATTTATCGATAAAAACAATTCAGGCGATGTCCGACGAGGAGTTGGTGTTGTTGCTTACCCAGGTTAAGGGTGTTGGCGTTTGGACTGTTCAGATGCTGCTCATCTTTTCGTTGAACCGTCAGGATGTATTCCCGGTTGACGATTTGGCCATTCAGCAGGGAATGAAAGAGGTTTATGGAGTTGAGTTGACCGGAAAGCCGCTGAAAGAGAAGTTAATTTCCATATCGAATAAATGGCAACCGCATAGAACTTTAGGAACCAGGTTGATTTGGGCTTACATGAACGATAAAAAACAGAACGCGACTCGACGGTAGAATACTGAAAAAGGATGGCCCTGCATGTGCCATCCTTAAGTTAAGTTCGGGATGTTTATTGTATGGTTTAGAACAGAAACGACGAGTCAACCTCGAGCGGCGGATTAAAAAGCTTGGCAATACTTTCCCATGGAACAATTTTGAAGTTCTGGTTCAGCGTGTCTTTGCCGTTGGTATTTAGTCCATCCTGAACCACGAAAATACCATTGGGGAAGCGGTTGCCCAGGTAACAGTTGCAAACATCAATACCATCGGTTTCCTCTACATCATCAATGCAGCCACTGCCAATCCTGAAGCTGCCAATGTACCGGTGCATCCCGTTTTTTTCGAAAATAGCATAGCTGTTATTGCCCTGGCTCGAAACAATTAAGTAACCAGTTCCTTTTTTTGTGTGATACAATGCCAATCCCTCAAGATCGTAACTAATTCTTTTGTTGGTGCTATCGCTTAACGGAATGAGTACCCGTAGGTTACCGCTGTCCGGTTCGGCCCTGTATTTCCATATCCGTACATCTTCCTCGGCTACGAATAGGTACCCCGATTCATCGTCTGCGACCAATCCTTCGGATTGAGAACCGATGACTATTTCTCGAACGACGGTTCCGGTAACTCCTCCATCGCTGGTTGCTTTTAGCTCCCATTGCTCTAATCCTCCGCCTTTTCCTGTAACAAAAGCGTAGTAATTACTGGTTATTTTACTTTTGTAGAGTGCTACTCCGTAAACCTCGTCCAGCGATGACTTTAATGAATTGCGGGTTATGTCGGCGAGTTCTCCTGTCTCGGGGTTAATAGCTAAAATTTGTAGGGTGTTATATGTCCGATTGGTAGTTGCCACAATATCTGCTTTTCTGTTGGAAAGCGGGAATCCGTACCTCAAGTCGATATTGTTCACATGCCCGATTGGAGTGTAAAAAATTTCTTCGCCATTTAGCCTGTAAACGCAGAGCCCTCCTTTCTTGTTGGTTCCTATGATAAGGCTCTTGGATGGATCGTTAAAGTTTACCCAAATTGCGGGATCGTCTGCGGCATCTTCGCCTTTAACGGATGTTACCGGAGTAGTTTCTACCTTTGCTACTACTACAGAATCGGTTTGAACTGGCAGTTCATTGTGTTTAACGTCCGATAAGCACGAGTGTAACCCGCCTATTGTCAATGTAAGGGCTATGGCCACGGAGAAAATTATAAGTTTGTTGTCCTTCATACTATAAATCAAATTTTAGTCCTAGCTGTAAACGGTAGTTGTAGTATTCTGCCTGCATGGTTCTGGAATTGGTTCCCTGAAAATACCTTAGCGGCTGGTTAAGCAGGTTGTCTGCTTCGAAATATACGGTGTAATACCTGGCAAATTTATATGATGCGTTGAAATCTAGGTAAGTTACCTTATCGTAGTACCTGTCGTAAAAGGCTTCGTCGTTAACTTCGTCGAGGAAATCGCTGGCGTAATTAAAGGAAACCCGTGCCGAAAGGTTTTTGTAGTCGTAGGATAACGAGGCGTTTAATATATGCTCGGGAGAGCCTGTGAGTTCTAAGTCATCTCGCCCTTTAATATTTGATTTGTTGACTTCAGAATGGGTGTAGGTGTAGTTAATGTACAATCCCAACCCTTTTAGCGCTCCGGGTAAAAAATCCAGCTGACGCTGGAAGGCAAACTCTAGCCCCAAAAGGTTAGCATCGCCGGCATTTAGGGGCTGATTGAATGAATCCCAAACATTGCCCTCAAATTCGTAGTCGTTCTTTGTTTGGTTAACAATAAAGTCTTTTATATCCTTGGTGAACGCTCCTACAGAGATCATTCCTATTGACTTAAAATAGCTTTCTACCGACAAGTCAAAGTTCATCGATTTTGTGGGCTTCAGGCTTGGATTGCCTATGGCTATTTCGTTGTCTTCACTGATTTCACGGTATGGTACCAGATCGTAGTAGTTGGGACGTGCAATGGTGTTGGTACAAGCAAAACGGGTTATGGTTTTTGGGGTTACCTTATAGTTGAGGTGGAGGCCTGGGAGTACGTTGGTGTAATCTTTTTTCACCACATTGGTTTTTATTAGCTCGTCACTATCCTCAAAATACTGATTTCCCTGATATTCTAACTTGGTATGCTCCACACGGGCCCCTACGATGGCTTCAAATTTTTTCCCAAAGTTTTGAATGAACATTGCATACCCTGCCAGCACTTTTTCTTTGGCGTTAAAATCTCCGGCTTCTTCGTCTTTTGCTTGTGCACCATCAAAAAGCGAGGTGTTGATTAGGTCCAGCTTACCTACGTAATCTTCACTGGCGTGTTTCCCGGTGTAGTA
>JBFXEO010000153.1:0-7268 GCA_050180015.1 Bacteroidales bacterium
ATCCGGACACCAGGTTTTAGGCACTAAATATAGTTTTAGCCTGTCCTACTAGCATCTTTTGCCTGCTACGAGTTATACCCAAATCGTTTCAGCTTTTTATCGTCGTTACGCCAGTTGGGATCAACCTTTACAAAGAGTTCAAGGAAAACCTTTTTACCAAGGAACTTTTCCAAATCCAGCCGCGCCTCCGTGCCAACTTTCTTAAGCATTTTCCCTTGATGCCCAATCAGAATGGGTTTTTGCGATTCCCTGTCGATATAAATGATTGCCCTAATTTTATCCAGCTTATTCCCTTCCTGGTATTCCTCAATTTCAATTTCAACAGAATAGGGAATTTCCTTTTGGTACGATGTAAGAATTTTTTCGCGGATTATTTCCGATGCGAAGAACCTCATGGTTTTATCGGTAAGCATATCCTTTGGGAAATACTCAGGGCCCTCGGGGAGTTGATCGCTTACAAGGGTTATCAGCGGCTCCGTATTAAAGCCGTGTAGCGCCGAAATGGGTAATATTTTTGCCGCGGGTAAGTTTTTTGCCCAAAGGTCTATCAGCTCCTGCACTTTTTCCTGGTTAGACAAATCCACCTTGTTTATGGCAAGTATTACCGGGATGTTCAGCTGTTGTAACCTATCCAGGAATTTCTGATTTTTGTTTGGCGATTCAACGGTATCGGTAATGTAAAGAATAACATCCGCATCCTCAAGTGCCGACTCTACAAACTTCATCATTGCTGATTGTAGCCTGTAGGCCGGCTTTAGAATGCCGGGAGTGTCGGAGTAAACAATCTGAAAATCGGGACCATTGACAATTCCCATAATGCGGTGGCGGGTTGTTTGTGCTTTGCTGGTGATGATAGAAAGCTTTTCGCCCACCAACGCATTCATTAGGGTCGATTTTCCAACGTTGGGATTCCCTATAATATTGACAAATCCTGATTTATGTGCCATTTTAATAGAATACCGGTAAATGCTAGAACCTATTCATTTTTAGCATGTAAACTTCTTTCTGGGTGAGAAACCTCCATTTACCGCGGGGTAGGCTTTTTTTGGTAAGGCCGGCAAAGTAAACCCTGTCAAGCTTAACAACCCGGTAAAAGAGCGATTCAAAAATACGGCGTACAACCCTGTTTTGCCCGGTATGAATTTCAACGCCTACTTCTGTGCCATCGCTATCCTCGGTATAATCTATTGAATCAACGGATAAAATTTCACCGTCAACTTCTATCCCGTTACGGATTTTTTCTATGTCCTCGAACGATACCTTTTTATCGAGGCCTACGTAGTACACTTTCTTTTTTAGGTAGCTTGGATGGGTTAACTTTTTGGTAAGTTCACCATCGTTCGTGAGCAGAAGTACGCCGGTACTGTTTCGGTCTAAGCGGCCTACAGGGTAAACCCTTTCCTGGCAAGCCCCCTCCAGTAAATCCATTACGGTTTGCTTTGCATGTGGATCGTCAACCGTTGTAACGTAATCCTTGGGCTTATTCATCAAGATGTAAACTTTGCGTTCCGATTCAAGTTCTTTTCCCTTGAACCGGATCTCATCGTTTGGGCTAACCCGGGTGCCAAGCTGGGTAACCACTTCGCCGTTAACGGTAATTTGGCCGTTCTTGATATGTTCATCAGCCTCACGCCGGCTGCAAAGTCCAGAATTTGATATATACTTGTTTAAGCGAATAAGGCCATCGGCTCTGCTTTCGGACTTTTCGGGTAGCAGTATGGCTTTCCTTGGTTTGGTTTCACCGGTAAATTCGTCGGTGTATTTTTTCTGGAAAGTTCTGGGGCGGTATCCAGTTGCATTATCCGATTCCTCGTAACGTTTTGGTTTCGAAGAGAATCTATCTCTTTTTTCGAAACGGTCATCAGACCTTTCGAATCGGGGTTTCGAGGAATTCCTGTCTCTGCGGTCATCGGGTCTATCGTTTTTACTAAAACGGCCCCTGCTAGTCGAATTCCTCTCAGAATCGCTGGATCGTCTGGGCCTGTCGGAGTACCGGCTGTTGTCAAAGCGTTTCTCTTTGCTTTCAGAGCGGTTGGTTCCTGATGAGTATCCAGAACCTTCAGAGCGATAGTTAGAATCGTTGGTTCTTCCCGTTCTTGGCCTGTAACTTTTGTTGCCGTCTCGGTCTTCATCAGAATTGTAGCGACTTCTGCGGGGCTTGTCCGATGATCTTTCGGAGTCGAATCGTTCCACCAGTCGTGTACGTTTTCTTTCGGAATCAGAAATTTCCTGTGGTTCTGGCCTGCGCACTTCAGCAGGGTTCTCGGTTTCAGTAGAGTTTTGATTGGGAGTGTCATTTTCTTCGCTAGAACTGGTGGCTTTTGAAACCATTGTTCTTGGGCGGTAAACCCTGGCGGGTTCTTCTTGGGGGTTAGTCCGCGTCTCGCGTTTAACGTCCCGCTTCTTGCTTGTTCTTTCCATTTTTAACTATATAGTATTGAATTTTAGTCGGCTAACTCTTTAGCCTTTTAAAAATTAGGTTGCAAAGATAGTAATTAGTTTGATGTTTATACCATGAGAATGAATTATTTATAAAAGTTAACGGCTACGGCTATGCGGTTTAAGGTTTTGCTGATGTTCGTCTGCACCGGCTGCTGCTTGCAACCCAAAGAATCGCTGCCTCCGTATGAACCGTTGTTGGTACCAACAGCATTGTAGGCATTGCTGGGAATGTAAGAAATGGATTGAATTTAATGAACACGCAGTAAATAAGAAAAATAACGAACGCGGTGGAGTAAAAAAATTTGATTAGTTTATTTAATCTTGAATGACGATTTTTGTATCGATGTCGTTTAGCTGTTCATTTTTATTTAAACCATTTGGTAGCTTTAACTTTCCGACCAAGTTTGGGGTTCAGCTCCCGGGTCTCATGTACGTTGAGCCTGACTTTGGTAGGTTTAGCCTGGCCATCGAAACGTACCGTAACCTTTTTAATAATAATGGACAGCAAGTTGAACATAACAAAAACAGCATACACACTTTATGGTTAAAAAACATCGAGATACCATGAAAAAGCAATTACTAACAGCTCTGCTGCTTGCGGCAAGCGTAACCCTATTTTCGCAGGAAAAGAAACCCATAGATTATGTTGATCCGTTTGTAGGTACCGATTTTCACGGTCACACTTATCCCGGAGCAACGGTTCCGTTTGGAATGGTTCAACTCAGTCCCGATACACGTTTAAAGGGCTGGGACGGCTGTTCGGGTTACCATTACTCCGATAATGTGATTTACGGATTTTCGCATACGCATCTTAGCGGAACCGGAGCATCCGATTATGGCGATATACTGATTGTCCCCCTTACCGGGAATCCTGTTTTTGATAATACCAAGTACTCCTCGCCGTTTCAAAAGAAAAATGAGTTTGCCAGGGCTGGATACTATTCGGTTTTACTCGATAAATACAAAGTAAAGGCCGAATTAACGACCACGGATAGGGTTGGATTCCATCGGTACACATACGAAAAGCCTAAGAAAGCAGCGTTGCTGATTGACCTTGCGCATCGCGATAGGGTTATTGAATCGTACATTCGGGTTGCTGGTAGAAATGAGCTGCATGGTTACCGCCGTTCATCTCATTGGGCCGACGATCAGCAAATTTACTTTGTAATCCGGTTCTCCGAACCATTTGCCGAAGGCCCAATGTTGACCGATGACGATGGGAAATTGGTTACAGCTGTTGACGATAATGGAAAACTTTTGGCCGAAGGGACGAAACTTAAAGCATGGGTTCGTTTCCCAAAGTTAACGGAAGGTAAGTTACTGGTAAAGGTTGGCTTGTCGGCAGTTAGCGAGGAGGGTGCCCTGAAAAACCTTGAGGCCGAACTATCCGGTTGGGATTTCGATTCCGCTGTTACCGATGCACAAAATCGATGGAATACAGAGCTATCTAAAATTGAAGTGAGCGGCGGAACGCCCGATCAGCTGGCTACATTTTACACCGCGCTTTACCACGCCATGGTTGTTCCCAATATCTTTTCCGATGTTGATGGTTACTATCGCGGTATAGATAACCAAATTCATTATGCCGACGGATTTACCCCATACACCGTTTTTTCTCTCTGGGACACCTATAGGGCTTGGCATCCACTAATGGCCATTATCGATACAAAGCGTACAGGCGATTACATCAACACCTTTCTTTCGGATTACAGGTACGGTGGACGATTACCTGTTTGGGAGCTGGCTGCCAACGAAACTGAATGTATGATTGGTTACCACTCAGTTCCCGTAATTGTTGATGCTTGGAACAAGGGCATACGAAATTTCGATGCAACGTTTGCCCTTGAAGCCATGAAGCACAGCGCAAAACTCAATCATTTTGGGCTGAAGGAGTATAGTCAGTACGGATTTATCCCGGGTGATATGGAATCAGAATCGGTTTCCAGAACTCTTGAGTATGCCTATGACGATTGGTGCATTGCACAATTTGCAAAGGATTTGGGTGCAAGTAAAGAGTATGTTGAATTTATTAAGCGGGCTCAATCGTACAAAAATCTTTTCGATCCCAGTACACATTTCATGCGTCCGCGCATTAATGGGGGATGGAAGGATGATTTCGACCCGGCCGAGGTTGATCAGAATTTTACCGAGGCAAACAGCTGGCAGTACAGTTTTTACGTTCCTCACGATATATCAGGCCTAATAAAATTACATGGCGGGAAAGGCAATTTCAACAAAAAGTTGGATGAACTTTTCTCCACATCATCGCAGTTATCGGGCAGAAATCAGGTTGATATTACTGGTTTGATTGGTCAGTACGCGCATGGAAACGAGCCAAGCCATCACATGGCTTATTTGTACAGCTATGCCGGTAAACCTTGGAAAACGCAGCAGCTGGTTCGAAAAATTTTAACAGAGATGTACACCTCAAAACCCGATGGCCTCTGCGGAAACGAGGATTGCGGACAAATGAGCGCTTGGTATATTTTGAGCGCAGCAGGATTTTACCCGGTTTGTCCCGGTAACACACAGTATGTAATTGGATCACCGTTATTCTCAAAGGTTACTTTTAATCTTGAGAATGGAAAGCAATTTACGGTTTTGGCCGAAAATAATTCGGCGGAGAATATTTATATCGATTCTGCTTACATAAATGGCAAACCGCTCACCCACAGCTGGATTGATCATTCTGACATTATGGCCGGAGGCGAGTTACGGTTGGTTATGGCGAATAAACCCAACGCTACGTGGGGAAGTGCCGATACCGATGTTCCAGCAACTTCCATCGAAGGCAATACCATTGCCGTTGCTCCAGTTTTCAACACATCAACAAAAACATTTACTGATAGCCTGAAGCTGACAATTGGCTCCGTTCAGCCTGATGCAATGATTTTTTACGCTGTTTCCGATGTTGATAACCCACAAAGCACCGTGCAGTGGATTCAGGGAAAAACGGTTCTGCTAACCAATACCCGAAAGGTTAAAACCTATGCAGTGCTGCCCGATGGTACAACCAGCGCAATTACCGAAGGTATTTTTATTAAAATTAAGGGGATTAGCGATATTACATTGAAAAGTAAGTACAGTAGCATATACTCTGGCGGCGGAAAGTTTGCCCTGGTTGATGGACTTCGGGGAACCACAAATTTCAGGATTGGAGGCTGGCAGGGTTACCAGAACCAGGATTTTGATGCAACTGTAGATTTAGGTGCTGAAAGGGAGTTGAACTATCTGGGTGCAGAATTTTTTCAGGAGGCTAGAACATGGATTATGTTGCCACAGTACGTTACATTTTTTGTTTCGTCCGATAACCTGAACTTTACCAATGTTGGCGAGGTAAGAAACAACATTCCCGCTACTGAGGAAAATCCAGTTATCAAAGAGTTTGGGCTTAATGTTAAGGCAAGGGCACGCTACGTGAAAGTTTTTGCAAAATCGTACGGAAGATTGTCCAACGGACATTTAAGCACCGGAGAACCATCGTGGCTGCTGGTTGATGAAATTGTTATTCGTTGATGGTTACCGTTTAGTTAATCAGAATAGTCAATTTCATCAAGTTTTAATTGAAATGTACAATTTGGCTTTCGTTCTCCTTTGGGCGGTGGTTGTGCCGCCCATTTTTTACAGGTGAGTAGGTAAAACTTAGACATAGCGTAAATGACAATCATTAGTTGGTTTATGAATGTACAGCAAACGATCAACTATCAATCCCGATGCCCAAAGAGAAATCCCTCAGAACGCTCGGGATAATGCCCCGTATTGAACTCACATTATTTAAGTTATTTTTTATTGTCTAAAATCTTCCCTTTATCAACCGTTTTAATATGTTCATCGATTGATATTTGTGTGGGCAGAAAATTCATATTACATTTATCCAAATAACTATAATTAAACTAAGACAACATGAATAAAATTTACTGGTCGGCTTTTTCTGTATGGAGCTTTGTGCTATTGGTTTTTCTTTGTATTTCCACTGTGGCAGAGGCGCAATGGTCGTCAACTCTAAATCCATACAGCAAAAGTGCGGAGGCCACCTCTATCGCCGTTGATGGTTCCGGAAATATTTACTCCCTGGGTTACGCTTTCAAGGACGAGACCGAGAAAGAGAATTATTTTTTGGTGAAATATACACCAACGGGAGAAATTGCATGGAGTAAAATTTGCAACATCCAGGCAGAAGATAAGGCCTGGAGTATAACCGTAGAATCGTCGGGGAATATCCTGGTGGCCGGGAGTTCCTACCGTTCGGGCACGGGCAATGATATTGCCATTGTTCGCTATAGTTCGGCGGGTGATTCGTTGGGATGCTACTTTTACGATGGGGTAAACCACCTGGACGAGAAGGTCAGCAACGTTTTGGGCGATAATCAGGGTAACATCTACTTTTGCGGATCAACATCCTTCCAGGGAGGCCAATCCGGAATGGTAATAGGTAAATTAAACGGAAGTTTGGAGAAACAGTGGACTAAAATATTTACGGGTGATTACGATAACGGAACAACCACTAATCTTTTTCATAGTGCTAGCCTGCAACGGGTGGGCATGACTGGCTACCTGAAGGATTACTCCAACTGGGCCGCAATGGGCGTTGCGGTTTATAACGAGGATGGTGACTTACAGTGGGGTAAATCCTTGCGGCTTGGCGACGAAAAACCATCCCTGGGTTACGATTTAGTTTTGAACTCTGATGGTTCCACGTATGTTTGTGGCTACATTACACACAGCTCTGCCTGGGATGCAGCATTGGTAAAGTTTAATGCAACTGGCGATACCCTTTGGACAACCAGTGTTGATGCCGGAGATGCCTCCTTCGCTTACTTTAATGC
>JBFXEO010000154.1:0-7257 GCA_050180015.1 Bacteroidales bacterium
AAACTAACGGTCATATTCAGGCTGCCTACCCGGCAGATTGGAATGTGATGCAACGCCCCCGCCGATGTTTTCACCGCATCGCTTCCACTACTTGCCGCCCCTATTGCCGGAACCACTATGGCGTTAACGCCGGCGCATTCGGCCGTTCTGACAATTGCCCCGAAGTTCCGGACATCGGTTACGCGGTCTAGGATTAGTATAAATGGGGTTTTCCCTTCGCCTATAAATTGGGGGAGTAACATTTCCAAATCCTGTAATTCAATGGGAGATGTGTAGGCAACCACTCCCTGATGGTTTTTCTCTTTAAATTTGTTGAACAGTTCGGGGGGGACATGCTGGAGAGGGATGTTGCTGTGCTTGAGCAATCCCATTAACTCCATGGCCAGGTTTCCGCCCAGCCCTCGTCTTACAAGCACTTTGCTGATCTTGACGTTGGAGTTTATGGCCTCCATTACCGGGCGTATGCCGTATATCAAAGTTTCGCTTTCCATATTTTTGCTGTTTATTATTATCTGTTTGCTAATCGGTATCGATCCATTATTACAGTATTTTGAACCTTACATTTTTAATTTTTTTTCTTGTAATCCTTCCAGCTCAGACGATAAGTTTTCCCAACGGGCCATTAATTCGCCCAGCCGTTTTTTTGTTAGCTCATACTTGTTAAAGAATTCCGTATTGTTCAAATTCACTCCACCTGGTTGTGGTACTGCCAGCTTACTGTCCATACCGGCAATTTCGATTTCATGGTGCAATATTTCTTTTTCAATATCGATAATTTGCCCTTCAACCTTGCGTATTTTTCTATCCATTTCCCGCCTTTCCCCCCGCAACGCTTTTTGGTCAGAAGTAGTTTTAGTATCATCCTTTTCCGGTACCGGAGCCTGCTTACGTTCCAGCTCCTTGAGGCTTTCCAATTTTTTCCTTTGCAAAAAATCGTAAATGCCGCCAATATGCTCTCTTACTTTTCCATCTGAGAATTCATATACCTTGTCCACCAACCCATCTAAAAATTCGCGGTCGTGCGATACAACAATCACCGTTCCGCCGAATAGCAGAAGTGCATTTTTAAGTACGTCTTTCGATCGCATGTCTAAGTGGTTGGTGGGTTCGTCCAGCACAAGTAAATTGTAGGGTTGTAACATTAACTTGGCCAAGGCCAGCCGGTTGCGTTCACCGCCGGATAGCACTTTAACTTTTTTGTTGATATCCTCGCCCCTGAACAGAAACGCTCCAAGTATATCGCGCATTTTAGTCCTGATTTCACCAAGGGCAACCCTGTCAATTGTTTCCAGCACGGTTAGCGAACCGTCGAGTAGCTCATCCTGATTTTGTGCAAAGTAGCCCACGGTTACGTTATGCCCAGTTTTTACCGTACCATTGCTGCAGCCGAGTTCTCCCGTTAGAATCCGGCTCATTGTTGTTTTACCCTCACCGTTACGTCCTACAAAGGCAATTTTTTGGCCCCGCTCCACGGTGAAGTTTACATCCTTAAAAATTAGATTGTCACCAAAACTTTTAGCAACATCCCTAGCTTCACAAACAATATCGCCGGAGCGTGGAGCAGACGGGAACCGGATGTTGACTGTAGTGCTGTCTTCTTCATCTACCTCAATAATATCCATTCGTTCCAGCATTTTTATGCGGGATTGCACCTGAACCGATTTGGTGGCTTTGTACCGGAACCGTTCAATAAAGTCTTGGGTATCTTCAATCACTTTTTGCTGATTTCGGTATGCTGCCATTTGCTGCTCGCGACGTTCGCGCCGGAGCATAACGTACTTTGAGTAGGGGACGCGGTAATCGTAGGCGTTTCCCACCGAAAGTTCAACTGTTCTTTCAGTTACATTGTCGAGGAATGCCCTATCGTGCGAAATTAGTAGGAGTGCCCCCCGGTAATTTTTCAGGTAATCTTCGAGCCATTGGATAGATTCAATGTCTAAATGGTTGGTGGGTTCATCGAGCAGCAGAATGTCCGGTTTACGGAGCAGGATTTTTGCCAGCTCTATTCTCATCCGCCAGCCTCCGCTAAATTCTGTGGTTGGGCGTTCTAAATCCGACCTTTTGAAACCAAGTCCCGTAAGGGTTTGCTCGGCCTGGGCTTCGGAACTTGTTCCATCGAGCAGTGAAAAACGGTCGTTTAATTCGCTAAGGCTATTAATTAGGTTCAGGTATTCATTTGAGTGATAATCGGTTCGGGTGGAAATGTCATTACTTAACGTTTCTATTTTACGCTTTAATTCCAGCGTTTCGGTAAAGGCAAGCAGTGTTTCCTGCATTACTGCTTTGCCCGATGCCAGGGCCATTTGTTGGGGAAGGTATCCCAGCCTTATACCCTTTGGCATGGATACGGCTCCTGACGTGGGCTGCATTTCGTTGGCAATTAACTTTAGTAGAGTAGTTTTG
Source organism: Bacteroidales bacterium (assembly GCA_050180015.1). GTDB lineage: Bacteria > Bacteroidota > Bacteroidia > Bacteroidales > Tenuifilaceae > JBFXEO01. The sequence goes on from JBFXEO010000154.1 coordinate 2,404, forward strand.
CCGGCACCATTCTTCCCAACAAGCCCAACTCTTTCACTTTCGTTAACCTGAAAGTTGATATCCTTAAACAAATCGAATCCGCCAAAGCTTACGGTAACCCGGTTAATCGAAATCATTCTGGTAAAATCAAAATTTGCGCAAATTTACTAAAATCATTTAGTTATTAGCCGAATGTGATTTACTGGCTAACGGTATTTATTTGTCGGTTTTAAGAAATGGAATTTTATTCTGTGGCTAAATAAAAGTTTGATTAGTATGACTACATCTTCTATAAACATTTATATTTGCGGCAAATAGTTGGTTGCTGCTTTAATGATACTTGCTGTTAGATACACGCTTGTTCCCTTGGCTGCGATGCTTACCTATGTCAGCATCTATGTGGGAGGTTTTGGGGAGAGTGCTATTTTCCCGGCAGGAAGTAAGGGTACTGGTCAATTTTACTTTGAGAGCAAGCAAAACCTTTTCTTTGTTCAGCGTAGCGAGGATACTATCAACCTGATAGAGTTTTTTTATTCCCATAGCTTTAAAAAACAGCCAAATTTCAGCAATAACCGTATTGTATTTGAGCAAAAATTCACCAGCAAAATTTTTCACTACATCCAGTTTTCGTTGGGCTTATGGCTCAGCACCGAAATCTGGGATTTGATTTATCCCTTCGATTATTTTTGGTAGCCCGTTAAGGCCATTAAGGTTAAAATTGCAGCAAGTTTGTATTTGCTGTTATTCCTCTTGTAGTAATTTATTGTAAAATTTAATGGGCAAGAACTATGAATTTATCGATGGTTTTTATTGGGCTACTATTCCTGGCCTTCTTTTTAGGTCCAGTAATATATATACATTGGGTGCAAAAAAATAAAAGTAAATCAAAGCAAAAGTACTTTTTTGCTTTAGCCGACAAGCATCAGGTTACCATTACGGAGTACGACTCTTGGGGTACCGGCAACTATATTGGCATTGACGCAGATTCAGGAAAGATGTTTGTCCTGAAAATACTCGACGGGAATGAAACAACATCTTTAATAGACCTGAACGGGGTTTTAAAATGCAGGGTTGTGACAGTGAATAAGAGCTTCAAAGGTCGATCTGGTAAGGTTTTGGAGCGTATTGACTTGGCTTTTACCTTTCGCGATCCCAGTACCCCCGAAAAGAGTATTACTTTTTATGATGTTAACGATAGCTCAACGTTGGCTGAGGAGCAGTCGCTCAGCGAAAAGTGGCTCGATAAAGTGAATGGTTACCTCCGAGGCATGGAGGTCTAATCGTAAAAGGCGATTTCAAGTATATTAGAACGAGATGAGCTTTGCCAGTAAACCGGGGAGCTCATTTCGTTTTATTTTTCAGTAAAAAACCACCGTCTTTGACGATGGTCATGTACTTGTGGGGCTTTGCCCGAAAGGTATGTGTGTTATTAAAATTTGCGGTGGTAAAGCCACGAACCGGGCGAAGAGCCACCTCCTTTAGTGGCGGATAGTCCGATTTGAGCAAGGTTTTTACTACCCACCTTAATTTACATTGGTCGAAGAATTTATAATACTTTACAAATCTCGAAGGTTAAAAGTAATAAATGTGAGGGGTGTGCTGGGCTCTGAGGAGGTTGTATTATTTGCAGTTCTTCGATAACTTTACTTTTATATGAATTAGTTTTGATTTCAAACCCCATAACGATTAACTTTACGCGTCTCCGTTCCAACAAGGAAATTTAAAGAATGAAAAGATTAATTTTACTACTACTGATTTTTGAAGTTTTTGGTTTTGGCAGTACCCGTGGTCAGGAGTTTTCCTATAATCAAGGAGGTGCTGCTGGCAAAAACTATTTTGAAGTTATTCCCTATGAGAGTAATAACGACAAGATTATTGTAAATGTTGAGATTGGCGGAAAAGTAAGGCGATTCCTTTGGGATACGGGTTCGTCAACCATAATTGGCGAAGATTTATTCAGGGAGTTCAACCCAAGAGCTATGCACAAACAGCCGGTTTTTGACTCTTTTAAAAATAAGGATACTATGCTTGTAGTGTCCCTCAACGAAATAAAACTCGGAAGTATTGTTTTCAACGGTATTCCGGCATCTGTTGTAGAATCATCGCTGGATTGGTTTAAATGCCTGAATGTAGAGGGAATTATTGGTAGCAGTATGCTTAGAAATTCAATAGTCCAGATTTCTTCTAAGAATCATACAATAACCATAACAGATAATCAGAAGCTTTTAGCCCCTGACAAAGGCAGTACATCTAAGCTAAAACTGGATAGATACAGTCATCCTTTTATTCAGATTTCGATTAATAAAATTCCGCTTGATGTTCTTTTTGACTCGGGGAGCAACGCACTTCTATCTCTATCCAATGGATTAATGAGTAAGATGATAGCGGGAGAAAAGAAAAATCCTTTTGAAATTGTATCAACGGGCTATGGGACGAATGCTTTCGGTTTATTTGGTGCAGAGAATAGTGCCGAAAAATACCGGTTGAATCTATCGCTCTTACAAATTAGTGGGGGAAAATTTGTAAATGCCATTGTTGAAACATCAAATTCCATTCAATCGAGTATAGGATCAGAGCTGCTAAATTACGGAATAGTTACGCTTGACTACCAGAACAAAAAATTTTGCTTTGAACCGTTTGAAAGTGAAATAGACCTGACAGAAAAAAAGTGGCCGGTAAGCCCAACCGTTATAAACGGACAATTGGCGGTTGGTGTTGTTTGGGGAGCACTAAAGGATCAAATCAACCTGGGAGATAGAATTATAGCAATAGACAGCACAAATTACGAGAACTGGGATATCTGCAATTTACAGAGTGTAAGCCTGAAAGATAAGGACAAAGCAACCTTAACCCTTATGGATAAAAATGGTAGTGTGAAACGAGTTGAAATACATAAAGAATAGCTACTGCCAATAGTTGAACCCGCTGGGTTCTTGACTTCCTTTCGGTGAACCTAATGAGCCAGACGGATGGATTTTTCCTAAATGCTTTATGTTCTCAAGTATTCGTGCTTTCACCGCTCTCTATACCAAGGCAGTCGAATACCCTGGCCAATGAGCCGGTGTTTTCGGATAGCACGAATAATTTATCGTTGCCTTCTATTATGGTGGAACCATTCGGGGTAATGAATTTATTATCTCGTAGGATAAATGAGATTATCGAAGTTTTGGGTAAACCTATTTGAACTATTGGTAGGCCCGCTGCGGGGCAGTTTCCCGGGATCGTTATTTCCGTTAGCTTAGATTTTACGCTATCAAACAGCTCCATATCGCTTTGCGTCCTTTGCTTAAATTTTCCCGGTAGCGTTAGGTGCAGCCATTTTGCAACTAATGGTAGGGTAGTTCCCTGAATTAAAACCGAGGTAATAGATATAAAAAAGACAATATTAAAAATCATATTGGCCTTACCGGCTCCTCCAATCAGCGGGTAAGTAGCAAAAACAATCGGTACGGCCCCCCGTAGCCCAACCCACGATATGAACCACCGGGTGCGGTTATGAATTTTAAAGGGAAGAAGCCTTATAAATACACTTAGGGGCCTGGCAACCAGAATTAGGAATACTGAAATTATTAATCCAATATCAATAATGGGAATAATTTGTTTCGGAAAAACTAAAAGTCCTAAAGTAAGGAATAGCACTATTTGCATAAGCCAGGCAAAGCTGTCGAACGACTTTAATATTTTCTTTTTATGCATCAGTTCCTGATTGCCCAGGTACATTGCACAAAGATATACCGCCAGAAAACCATTGCCTCCAATAAAATTAGTGGCCGAGAAGCTGAAAAATATAATAGCTATAACCAGCACTATATACAAACCCTCATAGTCAAGTTTAATTCTATTGATCACCGTTGCCCCAATTCTGCCAAAAGCAAAGCCTAGGATTCCGCCGAACACCAGCTGTTTCAGAAACAGTATTGTTATGCCCCATAATGTTGACTCCTGATTAGTTACCAGCCCGGTAAATACGATGGTTAAGATATACGCCATGGGGTCGTTGCTTCCGCTCTCCAGTTCAAGCATGGGTCTTATATTACCCTTAAGTGCAAGGTTTTTGGAACGTAAGATTGAAAAAACGGCAGCCGAGTCGGTTGACGAAACAATAGAGCCCAGCAGTAGCCCTTCAAGTAAAGTAAAATCAGTAATGGCCCATACGAATACCCCAACAAAAAGGGCGGTTAGTATAACGCCTACGGTGGATAGCGTAATACCCTGCCACGCCACGGGTTTAACCAGCTGCCAATCGGTTTCCAGTCCACCGGAGAATAAAATAAAATTTAAGGCAATAATCCCAATAAACTGGGCATTTTTAGGATTATCAAAGTAAATACCGCCAATTCCGTCGGAACCCGCCAGCATCCCAACGGATAAGAACAGAATTAAAACAGGTACCCCAAATTTGTACGATGCTTTTCCGGCAATTAGTGATAAAAATAGTAGGATTGAGCCAACCAGTAGAATATTTTCGGTGGTTAATGTCATCATCCGGTGTTTTTGTAAACAGTGTAACCGAAGATTAAAGGTGGGTAAAAAAGCCCACAGCTGGAGAATCAGTACGGAATGGGAATAGTTACAGGAATTTTCTCTAACTTCATTTTACACCCTATCGTTTCCGTTACCAAGCCTTTAAAGATAGTCAATTTATCCTGACTTTTTATTATCACACGTAACAAAAATAATATTAACCAAAATGTGAATGATCAAAGGATCAACCTTCGCTGTATGTGTAAATGAATACGGGTATTATATGCTGTTACGGTATAGCAACTGCACCCATCAGCACCTGCAGTTCAACTTCTGCCGTTTTGGCCTGCATCAGGGCATCCAGGTAACGGTACTCGGCATTGTGGTATTTAATTTGGGCATCGCGGAGTT
>JBFXEO010000155.1:0-7227 GCA_050180015.1 Bacteroidales bacterium
GATGTTTGCATTGTCGTACATCTGGGTTAATGCAATGTTAAGCGATGTTTCATCAACTTCTTTAGAGAAGGTTGCGGTTATTACAGCATCGGTGGGAATGTCAACGGCCCCGGTGGCTCCATTTAAGTCAACAGTTCCCGATGTGAGTGAAACCAGCTTAAATTCAGTTTCATCGTCATCGCTACAACTTGTAAGAATTCCTAATGAGGCTATTGCTAGTAACCCCACGGATAACTTAATTAGTTTTCTCATAGATTTTAATTTTAAGTTAGTGATTAAGTTGAGATTAGTAAAAGATATTGCTATTCCCAGCTGGGATTTTGTTTCCATACATTACCGGTTAAATCGAGTTCGGCCTGGGGAATGGGAAGTAATTCGTGCTTTCCTACCTGGAAGCCTAAAGTACCGAGAACTTGTTGCGCCTTGCCAGTTCTAACCAAATCCCAGAAGCGTTGGCTTTCCAACGCCAACTCGTGCCTTCGCTCATTCAGTATTATGTCACGAAGAAGGTCTTTGTTTGTTTCTGTAATATCTGGCAGTATTGCATTGTTTCCCTGCCGGGCCCTTTCCCTTACATCGTTAAGGTATATTAGGGCTTCACCCGGTTTGTTATTTTCGTTTAGCGCCTCTGCCGCTATAAGTAGCACCTCTGCATACCTGATCAATCGTCGATTATGCCCAAATGAGGGGGGAACCGTTGCCCCGGGAGTCCAAACTTTTTGGTTGTAGCATTCAATTTCAACTACAGTATTGTCCTCGTCCAATGTTTCATCGGGAGTTTTTCCATCGCCCTGTATAAGTACCCCATCGAGAGTTTCACCCAGGAAAATGACGGTTGCATCCATCCTGGGGTCGCCCGGTTCAAAAGAGTTTATTAAATCCAACGAAGGCCGGTTGAAACCCCATCCCCTGTTGGGAGTTCCACGAACGCCCTGAACATTGGCGTACTGATTGCCACCATTTTCTATTCCCTCGTCGCCGTAAGCCCCTACCTCGAATACCGACTCTACGCCGTGCTCGTGGCTTGTGCTAAAAGCATCAGAAAAGTTGGGCTCCAGGTAATATTTTGTGGGCGTTATTACCTCGAGGGCGTACCTTTCAGCATTTTCGTAATCTTTTAGAAAAAGATACACCTTGGCAAGTAATGCCTCGGCAGCGCTTTTGGATGCACGCCCAACGTCGTTCCCGCTATATTCGGTTTTTTCAGGCAGTATTTCTATGGCATCTTTCAGGTCGGCTACTATTTGATCGTAAACCTGGGAGGCTGCTGTTCTCCCCAATTTTATATCGGGATTTGTGGTTGTGTATAGCGGAACATCACCCCAGGCCCTTACTAAATCGAAGTAGAACAGCGCTCTTAAGAATTTTGCCTCTCCAACATACCGTGCTCTTAGGTTATCGTCCATGTCAATTAGCGGTACCTTCTCAGTAACAATGTTGGCCCGCTTTACGCCAAGGTATAGGGTATTCCACCAACTCTCAATTACCGATTCGGTGGAAGTGTGCCCGAAATGATCGAAAAGACCAATCGATGCAGCCTGATCATCGGGATTACTCCCTTTGTGGGCATCGTCCGACATGATGTCGAGAATTGGGAATAGCCCTTCGTTGTAATTTGAATTTCGGAGCGTATTGTAAACTGCATTGGTGGCAAGAAGCGCATCGCTGGCCGAGGTGGGAAAGTTGCTTTGGGTTAACTCACCCTGCGGGGGTTTATCCAAAAAATCTTCGCACGAGAGTACAACAACGGATATTACAATTGCTGCTACTGGGGCTATTTTATGAAAAGTTTTCATGGTTTTCAATTGTTAAAATGTTACTCTTATTCCAGCAGAATATATTGAAGATACGGGGTAAGTGCCATAATCGAGACCGTTATCTACGGGGCCTCCAAGGATTTCTGGTGTGTAACCCGTGTAGTCTGTAATGGTAAAGACATTGGTTCCGCTGATGTAAATTCTGATGCTCCCGGCGTTGATTGCTTCATTTACTTTTTCGGGTAGCGTGTAACCAATTGATATATTCCTTAGCCTGATGAAGGAGCCATCCTGAATAAACCGGGATGATGGCAGGAAGTTATATCCTCCAGAAGACGGGCGGGGTTCGGAGTTGCTTGTTCCTTCACCGTGCCAGAAATTTTTAACATGATCTTCGAAATTGTATAGATCGGGCCTGATGGTTTCCTTTACGTTAAATACTTTGTTGCCAAACTGCGATTGAAAGTCTAAATTAAGATCGAAGTTTTTGTATGTCGCCGTAAAGTTTAAGCCAAGTGTTAGGGTTGGGATGGGAGATCCAAGGTATGTCCTATCGGCATCGGTAAGAGCATTATCGCCATTAGTATTGACAAACCGTAGATCGCCAACTCCCGCATTGCTCCGATGGGGGTAACTATCGAGCTCTGTTTGATTTTGGAAAATTCCGTCAACCCTGTAACCGTAGAATGCACCAACGGGTTTGCCAACAACGGATCTCGTTAGGCCTCCGCCTCCCAGCAGGTAATCGTCTGTAGCACCTGTTCCCGATACTTTTTTAACTTCGTTATGAAGGGTGGACCCAACAACTCCCACGGAATACTTAAAATCGCCAATATTATCGTTCCACCGGAGGTTAAACTCTAGCCCCCTGTTCAATATTTCAGCAGCATTTCTTGTAACTGTTGATCCGCTGCCATAACCTATAAACCCTGGCAGCTGGAGTGCAATTAGAATATCTTTTGTTGTTTTATAGAAATAATCGAGCTCCGCGGTAAGCTTGTTATCCCACAACCCCAGCTCAACACCAAAATTGGTTTGATAGGTAGTTTCCCATTTAAGGTCAGGGTTTCCGGCGGTTGAGTAGGTTTGCCCGGGAACAATAATATCGCCATCCCCGAAAACGGCATTTGTCCCCGTGCTAACGAGGGAGTACTGTTTATCGTATGATATTTTTTCGTTCCCAATGCTACCCCAGCTGGCCTTTACCTTTAGGTTGGTTACTACGGCATTGTTCTTAAGGAAATCTTCATTATGAACATTCCATCCAACAGCAACAGAAGGGAACCCTGCATACCTGTTATCCTTGGTGAACTTTGACGATCCGTCTATTCTGTAGGTAGCAGTGAATAAGTATCGGCTGTTGAATGTGTAGTTCAGCCTGAATAGGTACGATACCATTGAATAGTAGAAATCAGCATTTATCCCGTTATAAACAGAGTTGGGATTTATATTATTGGATGTTATGTACCAGAAGTCCCTGTCATCGCGGATTATATCTTCCCCTGTCATCCCAATATTTTCGGAGCTGGCATCCTGAAGGGTAAATCCGGCAAGGGCATCAAAGTGATGCTTGCCAAAATCGCGGGTGTAATTTACCGTGTTTTCCCATATCCAGGTGGTTATCGTTTCTTCACCTTTATACAGCGAACTGCTTGTGTTTTGCTGCTGGGGAGAAACGTAGAATTCGGGGGTGAATGATTTGCTCCGTGCAAAACTTAAATCAACGCCGTAGCTTGTTTTAAGGGTTAGCCCTTTCAGGGGGGTAACATCAAGGAAAAAATTTCCGGTACCTTTTATTCCTTCGTTATAGCTGTTTGTATATTTGATGTCTGCCAACGGGTTGCCTGTTCCCGGCAATGGCGTAAATGATTTGTCGCTTTGGTATGGTTCCAGCACCGGCCATGCCCTGTACGCAATGAATACCACATTGCCGTTGGTATTTTGTTGCTTATAGGGTGTGAATGTTAAATTATTCCCTATGTGGATTTTACGCGATAAAGAATAGTTGTCGTTTAGCTTTATGGATATCCTCTCATACTTCGATTTGGGAATTATCCCCTTCTGGTTGTAGTAACCTACGCCCAAATAGTATTGCATTTTATCGGATGCCCCCGATGCCGAGAATTGCAGATTCTGTATGGTAGCATTGGTTCCATCCTTAAAGATTTCGTCCTGCCAGTCCGTATTGGGAACTGCATCTATATTATTGTATGTTCCGGGGTTAATTACATTTACCACGGTTGCAAATTCCCTCCCCGAAAGCAGGTCAATCCTATCCTGCAGCTGCTGAATGCTTGATTCAAAAGAGATGTTATAGCTTGTTTTCCCGGTACCCTCCTTTGCCCTTTTGGTTGAAACAATGATAACACCATTAGCCCCCCTTGAACCGTATATTGCAGTGGCCGAGGCATCTTTGAGCACTTCCATCGATTCAATGTCGGAGGTATTTAAGAAGTCAATGTCATTGAGAATTACACCGTCAACAACATAAATTGGGTTGGAGTTGTTGAATGTGCCAACCCCTCTAACCCGAACAACAACCCCTGAGCCCGGAGCTCCGGATGAGCTTACAACCTGCAAACCGGCAACCTTTCCTTGCAGAGCCTGCATTGGCGATGAAGTTGGAATTCTGGTTATATCGGCAGCTTTTACCGTGGCAACCGATCCGGTTAGGTCGCTTTTACGCTGTGTTCCGTAGCCAACCACAACAATTTCTTCCAGTTCTGTAGATTTTAGTTGAAGTACAACGTCAACCATGGGCTGGTTGGTTATTTCAACCTCCTGATCGACATAGCCAAGAAAGGAGAATACGAGCACTTTATCGCCCGGTGAAACTTCCAGCTCGTAGTTCCCGTTAGTATTGGTTACAGTGCCCCGAGTTGTACCCTTTATGGTGATGTTTACACCCGGCAATGTTTCGCCTGTATCGGAGGCTTTTACCGTTCCCTTTACTACTTGCTGCCCGTACGCCGTAATCGAGAATGAGCCGATTAAGGCGTATGTAAGCAAATAGGTTAGTAACTTTTTAATAATTGGTAGCTTATACATAGGTTTTGCAATTAGGTTTACGGGTATTATCATTTAATTTTACTAAGCCATCCTCCTTTAAACCCAGCCTTTTGGAGGCCATTTACAATGTATTTATTCCTTTTCATCAGGTTCCAGATGAGTTCGGTTTGATAGTTTTCCAGCTGGATTAGTATTGGGCCCTGGTCTATTCCTATATAGTCGGTATCAAACCATCCGTTCCCATAGGTAAGGTTAAAGGCATCCTTAAACCCGTACTTACCGTAGATTTTACTGCCGTACATTTTATACATCGAGTATAGGGCATCTATACATTCATCCGGCGCAAAAGGAAAGGAACCACCAGCAGCAGTTGGTGCAATGGTGCCATCGTCAACAATGCTGAAACTACATGCACCCCTAGCCCTGTAGTCGAAAAATTGTATTTCTTTACCTGCAATCGTTCGCTTGGTGTACCCTGGCCCATCGCAGGCAGTAAGCCCCCAAATTTTTGTGGAATACCCTGTATAACCATTGGGGTTGCTGATACAGTAAGCACGGTTGCTCAGGGTTGCCCTCCTGGAATTTTCGAAGTAGTCAATTCCGTTACCCTTGGTGTAATCGTCGTATATCCCCCTAAAATCGATATACATTTGTGAGTACTGGTGCCCGAAAAGAGGATCGAAGTTGATGTGCTGGTAGCCGTAGAAAGTGCTCCAGCGGTAGGTGCTGCACCATTCACTCCATGCCGTGGAGCCTATTGGATGGGTTGGAGAACCCAGGGCTAGTACCAGCAAAATCATTGCTTCGTTGTAGCCTTGCCAGGTGCTTTGGATAAATCCATTTTCTGGAGACCAGCCCATATACATGCTTGCAGAGTTGTTCATTGCCCAGGGCCAATCAACCCTGAGATAAATGGAGTCGGCCAGCTGGCGGATACTTTTTTCATTTGGATTATTTCCATCAAAGTACGACTGGCAGGAGAGAATCCCGGCGAGCAGTAGTCCTGTGTCGATGGTGGAGAGTTCAACATTTTTATATCGTTCTCCGGTTTTATAGGATAAAAAATGGTAGTAGAATCCGTTATAGCCGGTAGCATTTGGTGCTGTACTTTGCTTCGATTTCCAGAGCCACTCCAGGGTGTTTAGTACCCTTACGGCGGCATCATCTCTGCTTACATAGCTATTTTCTACTCCGATTATGTATGAGGTAAGGGCGAAACCGGTAGAAGCAATGCTGGTGAAATTTTTGGTAGGATGCCTATCGTCTGTTTGCCAGGTAACGGTGTCAACTACTTCCCAAAAGTAATTGAAGGTTCTACGCTTTAAGTCATCGAGAAATTGATCCGCTGTGTGCTTGGTGACGGTTGTACAGGAATTTTGAATGGTGAGTAATAGTAATAAAATGGTGAGCAATTCTCTTTTGTGACTTTTCATTTTCCTTTTCCTTGAGTTAGTAAAACTCAATAAAATTATCGTGCTCTTTTATCAATTTCCAGAAAAGGCCATCATCATAAACACCTCATGTTAAGATGTGTTAAGTTTCAGGCTCACTTTTTACTACGTCAGCGGATGTTTTTTTTGTATAATAATCATTATGTCAATACTATAGTTTTTTAACTTTTTAATAATTTTATGTTAACTTTTTTGGTAGAAAACGATTGCAGTTGAGGTTGACCAGCTAAAAATTTGGGGGTTGGGTAACTTTTTTAGTGATTTTATAGCTCATTTTTTAAGATTTTATATGAAGTGCGCTGGTATATAGGTAATTAACCCCTAGAACAGTTTCTGTGTAGAGTTAATTGCCTGATTTCCAGCAGTAAATTGTAGTAAGTATTACTACCTAAGCGAATAAAAACAATTTATTTTATAGCTATTACAGGTACCATTTGTTTAAAAATTAGCTGGTTTATGTGTGTTTCTAAATTTACTTTGTTGAGATTGTCCGTTAGTTCAGGGAACAGCAGTATGGTTTAGAATTCGGGCGTTATGTAAACCAAATATTAAGGGAGATATTAAAACTTGAGAATAAAATCCGTTAAACTTTCCTCGGTGGGCAGGTTCAATCGTTTTCTGAGCCTGTACCGGCGCTCCTCTACACCGCGGACGGTTATATTAATTAAAGGTGCAATTTCTTTCGACGATAAGTTCATTCTGAGGTAAGCACAGAGCCTCAAATCGCTTGCTGTTAGGGTGGGATAAGCATCTTTCAACCGTTTAAAGAAGTTTTGATGAGCCTGATCGAATAGCTTTTCAAAGATTTCCCAGTCGTGTTCATTCTCAATATTTTGAGTGATAAGATGGCTTATTTTCTCAAAATACCGGTTGGGAACCCTGTAGCCCAAATCGCTCTTCATGTTGCCGAGTTCCTGGCTAATTTCCATTAGCAGCTCATTTTTGCGGTCAATGGACATGGTGCTTAGGGCTAGCTGAGTATTTTTATACTGAATGTCGGCCTGTAAAGT
>JBFXEO010000156.1:0-7136 GCA_050180015.1 Bacteroidales bacterium
GTACATAAGATAAACCGCAGAACTGAGTTCAGGGTACTCCGTGATGATTATCCGGTAAAATAATACGCGTTTAGTTAAATTATTTGATCCTGTATTTATACGGCCAGCTCGAAAAGTGTGTTTGTGATGTGCTATTATGGTAGTAACAAAAATAACATCAAATTTAAAACACTAAAAGGAATCGCCTGATCTACAGATGATCGCCCCTTTTCTTGAAAATTCGAAACATTTACCTTTATTTGTAGTAAAATAACAGTTGTTAACCCACAGCTATGCCTCGATTGCTTAAAACAGCCCTGTTTGTTTTACTGGTAATATGCACGAAGCAAGGCTACTCGCAAAAATTTTTTGAGGCAGAAACAATTGAAGATGCTCAGCTAAAAGTATATCATGTTGACGATCCCAAGGATGCCGATCTTTTCTTCTGCATTGTTTACGACGAAAAGCAGATTACCAGGATTGGCATTTTCATGGAGGTTGAAACACCCAAGGAGGCACAAATAACCCTAATCTTTGTGGATGATCCCAAGCAGGCCGACATTAAGGTGTGGCTGGTTGAAACACCCGAAGAGGTTGGATGGAAAAACGAAGAAAAAAAGAAATTCATTGTGGTTGAAGGGCTTAATGAGTAAACCTCAGACACCAAAGTTTCAGGCATTAGACACCGGGCACCAGCCAATTTATAGTCCATCCCTGAAAACTCACACCAACACTTAAGCGGAGCAACCCTTCCCCGGTAATCAACAATCTGTTAACATTTTCCCGTTGGGCAATTGAAAGTTCTCAGTTACCTTTGTCAACAAAAATCACAATGAGCAAAGATTCCCGATACGACCGGAGAGGTGTATCCGCCTCCAAAGACGATGTCCACAGCGCAATCAGCAAACTCGATAAAGGTTTATTCCCAAAAGCCTTCTGCAAGGTTGTCCCCGATACGCTTACCGGAGACCCCAACTACTGCGTTGTAATGCATGCCGATGGTGCAGGAACAAAATCTTCGCTTGCATACATATACTGGCGGGAAACTGCCGATATGTCGGTTTGGAAGGGGGTCGCGCAGGATGCAATAGTGATGAATACCGACGATTTACTGTGCGTTGGCATTACCAATAACATCTTGCTCTCATCAACAATTGGCCGAAACAAAAACCTAATACCTGGCGAGGTAATAAGCGCAATTATCCAGGGTACAGAAGAATTCTGCGATGAACTAAGAAAGCAAGGTATAGGAATTACGCTTACTGGTGGCGAAACTGCCGATGTTGGCGATCTTGTTCGCACCATTATTGTTGATTCCACGGTAACCGCCCGCATTAAACGTTCCGAAATAATATCGAACAGCAACATTCAGGATGGCGACGTGATTATTGGGCTATCGTCGTTTGGGCAGGCCAAGTACGAGAATGAGTACAACGGTGGAATGGGAAGCAACGGCCTAACCTCGGCAAAACACGATGTTTTTGCAAAATACGTTGCCGAGAAATACCCCGAAAGCTTCGATCCTTCAGTCCCTATGGAGTTAATATACTCCGGCTCTTACAGGTTGAACCAAACAATCGATAAAGTTGGGGTTACCGCCGGAAAAATGGTTCTATCCCCCACCCGAACTTACGCCCCGATAATTAAGGATGTTTTGGATAACTACCGTCCTATAATTCATGGACTGGTTCATTGCTCGGGAGGTGCCCAAACCAAAGTGATGAATTTTGTTGACAATCTCCATATTGTAAAGGATAATCTATTCGACCTCCCTCCACTTTTCAGAATAATACAACAGGAATCGAAAACATCGTGGCAGGAAATGTACAAGGTTTTCAACATGGGGCATCGATTCGAAATCTACGTTTTCCCCGAATTTGCCGATGATATTATTGCTATAGCAAGGGACTATGGTGTTGATGCAAAAATTGTTGGTTACTGTAGCGAGTACGAAGGAAAGAAACTAACCATTAAATCGCAATTCGGCGAGTTCAACTATTAGACTATTTAACAGCATACAATTTATAGGTATTATGGGATAAGCATTTGGTAAAGACTATTGAGAACTGTTTAAGTGCTGAATATCCCTAACTTCTGAATTGTGTATTCTATCAATTGATTTCTATTACGACCATTTTACTCTGTGAAATTTATGCTTACATTTGCGGCAAGATTTTATACTATATGTCAGACAATACAATACTTAGAAAACTAGAAGGAATCAGGCACAAATTCGAGGAAATCGGCCAGCAAATTACCGACCCCTCAGTGATGGCCGACATGAAACGTTATGTGAGCCTTAACAAGGAGTACCGCTCCTTAGAACCAGTAGTAGAAGCTTACGAAAAGTATAAAAATGTACTCAGCAACATTGAGTCATCGAAACAAATTCTGGCCACCGAGAAAGACGAAGAGCTAAGGGATATGGCTAAAATAGAGATGGAGACTTTAACTCAAGAACAGGAAAACCTAGAGGGAGAAATTAAAGTTCTACTACTTCCTGCAGATCCCGAAGACTCCAAAAATGCGGTAATGGAAATCCGCGCGGGAACGGGTGGCGATGAGGCAAGTATTTTTGCAGGTGACCTTTTCCGTATGTACACCAAATACTTCGAAAGAAAAGGATGGAAATACGAGGTGACCAATACCTCCGAGGGAACTGTCGGTGGTTTCAAGGAAGTTGTAATGAATGTTACCGGGAATGGTGTTTACGGCATTCTAAAGTATGAATCGGGTGTACACCGTGTGCAGCGGGTTCCACAAACCGAAACACAGGGTAGGGTTCACACATCGGCTGCAACTGTAGCAGTGCTCCCCGAAGCGGAAGAGTTTGATATCGATCTTAAAATGGAGGATATCCGAAAGGATACATTCTGCGCATCGGGGCCCGGAGGACAAAGCGTAAACACGACCTACTCGGCCATTCGTCTTACACATATCCCCTCGGGTATTGTAGTGCAATGCCAAGATCAAAAATCACAAATAAAAAATTTCGATAAAGCGCTAGGCGAACTACGCACACGGCTTTACAACCTAGAGTACCAAAAATACCTGGACAATATTTCATCGAAACGTAAAACCATGGTTTCGACCGGCGACCGTTCCGCCAAGATTCGCACGTACAACTACCCACAGGGTAGGGTTACCGATCACAGAATTAACCTTACCCTCTACAACCTATCGGCAATTATCGATGGGGATATTCAGGAAGTAATTGATAAACTTCAGCTCGCTGAAAATGCTGAACGTCTAAAAGCAGCCAGCGAAGAGTAAAATACACCACAATGACTCCAGACCAGCTATTCGATCAAATCCGCAGGAAAAAAAGCTTTCTGTGCGTGGGACTCGACAGTGAGTTGACAAAGATCCCGGAGCACTTGCTATCGAAGGAGGATCCATTGTTCGAATTCAACAAGGCAATTATTGATGCTACGCACGATTTGGCAGTAGCATTCAAGCCAAACCTTGCATTTTACGAGGTACATGGCGCATCGGGTTGGAATAGCCTGGTAAAAACAATAAAGTATATCAAGAAGCATTATCCCGAGTTGTTTGTTATTGCTGATGCAAAGCGTGGCGATATTGCCAGCACAGCCCGGATGTACGCAAAAACTTACTTTAACAGCATAAACTGCGATGCCGTAACCGTTTCGCCGTATTTGGGACAAGATTCGGTTTCGCCGTACCTAAACCACGAGGGGAAATGGACAATCCTGCTAGCAATCACCTCGAACGATAGCTTCGCCGACTTCCAGCTTATCGAGAATAAGGAAACCGGGAGGAAAATATTCGAGGAGGTTGTACTAAAATCGATGCACTGGGGTAGCGACGCCAACATGATGTACGTTGTAGGGGCAACACATCCCGAATATTTTGCGCAGGTCCGCAAACTTGCGCCCGATCACTTTTTACTAGTTCCCGGAGTTGGAGAACAAGGGGGAAGCCTTGCCAGAGTTGCGGAGCATGGGATGAACCATCGTTGTGGATTAATTGTAAACTCGTCGCGTGGCATCATTTACGCCGATATAACCGGACGTTTTGCAGACGCATCGCGGCAGCGGGCGCTGAAACTTCAAAAAGAGATGGAGGCTATTCTTTTACAGGCCAAGCTAATTTGATACCAGCCTACTCGCCCTTGGTTATCACTCAAATCATCAACAGCAGTAAAATACCTTCTTCACATCAGAGTGACATCCCCAAAACACCGGTATGCAAACAGCAATAGCTGCAGAAAATTTAAATAGACTTTTCATAAAATGAACGGTTTCAATGATTGCTAAAATCGGTATCCCAGGCTGAACATGGCACTTTTCTGCATGATTTTATCATCCCTGCCCAACGATCTGAAGGATGATGATGCCCCGAAAAGAATTTGAACACGCATAATATCAAACCCAAAACCATACTGCACTCCGTACTCATCGCGCCTAAACTCATTGTCGAAATCCATTTTACCGCCACCGAGCGTTCCGGCAAACCGGTAGGAGTAATATGGTCCACCGTAAAAAAACATTTGATTATCTACAATATCTTCCATTGCAGCAAACAGCCTTACACGAATATTCAACGGAACCGTAAGTTCGTGCGTACGGAGTACGCCATCGTCGTGTTTGCTTCCCCTGGTTTGGTAGAGCAGCTCTGGCTGCAGGCTGATTACCCTGCTCAGCTTAACCTGAGAGTAAAACCCAACCTGGGCGGCAAAAGTAGATTTACCCAAAAAGTATTCGCCCTTATAGTCGTGATGCGCGGCACCCACTCCCAACTTTACACCAAATTTCGGCCTGAAGCCTTTCCCGTTAACCGTGGCAAGGAATTGCCTGTCGGGTTGTAAGCTATCTTTAACAGATAGAGAAGTAACCACATCGGCCATGAAGCCGGCAATTGTGACCATACCATCGTAGTCGAGCAAATTAGCATCGTCCTGCGGTTTGTGGTAAGGCGAAACGGTAGAGGTGAATACATGCACGGCGGGAATCCCCTTTTTACCAAAAGGCGATGTATCGGTTTGCATCTCTATACGCTTCCCATTCTTTTTCACCGCTATGCCATGCCTGGAGGCAATTTCACTCAGCCATTCAGCACCATCCTGCAGTGTTGCATCGCCTACAAGGTCAACTCCGCCATACTTGGCAAGCATTCCCACCATATCCAAGCTAAACATCATTTTAACCCTATCAATGGGAATTTGGTTGCTACGAACCATATACGACGACCCAATCAGGCCAGCCTCCTCGCCATCAAAAGCGGCCAGGATTACGGACCGTTTAAGTTGACCTTTATTTTGAACCAGCCATCGGCCCAGCTCAATAACCGTGGCCGTACCCGAAGCGTTGTCATCGGCCCCGTTATACACAACCACGCTATCGTTTTTGAACTTATAGGCAACATGGTCGTAATGGGCACCAACAACGATAAACTCATCCTTCAGCACCGGGTCAGAGCCCTCCACCCAGCCAATCATATTACATCCTTCAATTTTAAACATCGCCCTGTCGGTGATAAAAGGATGACGGTACGAGCCCTTCCACGGCGATATGCCGGCCTCCTTAAATTGAGCCTCAATATAATCAGCGGCCATTCTACCGCCCCGGGTTCCAAACCCTCGTCCCATCAAAGAGTCATCAGCCAACGTGTAAACATGCCGCCTCAACATGCTAACATCCACTACCTGAGCGGAAACAATTCCCGAAATCGGAATAAGGAGGCAAACAAAAAATGACTTTTTCATGCGGTTCCGTCTTTTAAAAATAAACATTCCAGCAAACACACACCTTGCCTGAAGTGAAATGTATCAATTTATGTGGTTATTTTGTGAATACGTTAAATTTACAACAATACCTATTCTGAACCATAAAATATGCTTTAAATATTTTTTCATTAACACCACCTCCGGTTTGTTTATGCTAATATAGCATAATATTTAACGGTTTCTAAAAGAAAATTTCTATATAAATACAATATAACACCTTCATGTAATTGACTTCATTCTTATTACAAAGAAATTCCTGCACAAAAAAATATTTTACGCTAACTGAACAACGTTAAAAAACTTACTATAGATTTGCAATGAATTTCAAAAACTATTTGTGCCTACAAATTGAGAATTTCAAACTTTCATTAAAATTAATCCCAAACAAATCGATTATGAAGAACAAAGTTTTACTCGGATTTGCAGCCTTAACGATGGTTGCTTTTCTTTCTAGCTGCGGAAAAGTTCCGCAGGAAAAAATTGATGCTGCCAATGCAGCTATTGATTCTGCCAAAATGGTAGAAGCAAATGTTTACGTTGCAGCTGATTTTATGGCTGTTCAGGACTCCATGAACGCTGTGATGGCGGATATAGAAGTTCAAAAATCAAAACTCTTCAAGAAGTTTAAACCGGCCAGCGAAAAACTCGACAGAATTATTGAGCAGGCCAATCAGGTAAAAACTAACGCTGTTACTAAAAAAGAAGAGGTTAAGGTAGAAGTTGAAGGCTTAATGACCGAGGTAACCACCCTGCTGGATGAAAACAAGAAGTTGATGAAGAAAGCTCCACGCGGTAAAGAAGGTGCTGCTGTTCTGGAGCAAATCAGCACCGAAATGACAGCCATTGAGGCTTCCGTTGCCGAGGCCAAAACTATGTACGACGGCGGTAAGTTCATGGATGCTTCCAACAAGATGAAAGCTGCTAAAGACAGCGCAACCAGAATTAATACCGAATTAAACGAAGCCATTGCTAAGGTAAAAGGCAAAAGATAAAATGGGGTATTTAGTTTTTCAGTCCCCGGGGTTAACCCGGGGATTTTTTTAGATTACATGTTTATGAGTCAGACTTTTAGGAAAATACTTATAATATCAACCATAATTACCTTTCTGGTAAGCATTACGTTACTATTCATTTACTTAATACCCGATCCACCGGTTGGCGATGTGGAGTATGCCCTGGCATCGTTGCAGCAGGCATCCAAAACTAAAGCCCCAAGGTACTCCAACAAGCTATACCAAAAGGCAAAGGCCGATTATGACTCTGCAATGGTGAACTGGAAAAAGCAAAACGAAAAGTTTATCCTTTTCAGGGATTACAGCGAGGTGGCTGAATTTGCCCGTAAATCGGCCGAGAGTGCCAGAAAAGCCAGCAGCAACTCCAGCAAACTTTCCAAAAACCTTGTGGTGTC
>JBFXEO010000157.1:0-7082 GCA_050180015.1 Bacteroidales bacterium
GCCATGCAATATCTCTCAGGAAATCAACTTTTCCCACATCAACTTTTTTAACGTCGAGCCCCATTCTTGCCCGAAGGTCGGCAATGAGCTCTTTTCGCTTTTCAGGTTTAATCAGGTCAATTTTTTCATAGACCACCGTTCGCTGCGACAGGTGCTTGATGAATAATCCCTTTTCCAGTATAAGCGTAACACCCAGAAGCGCAAAATTTGAGAAGAATAGTTCGGCATAGCTTACCTTTTTTGAGGATATAGCATTAATAAGCGATATTGCTATTATCAGGAACAGGTAGGTCATTTCCTTTATTGGTATGGGGTTTGTCCTGTACCGTATGATCCCGAATACGGCAAATAATCCCAGCGCAAAACCCAGCTGAAGCTTAACGTTTGCAAGTAGGAAGCACATAAAGAATACAACGATTCCGAGAAGGAGAAACGTAAAAACGTAATCTTTTCTGAACGTCCGTGGATAGTAAAGGTACCGGACGGCAATCCATAAAACCAACATGTTTAGGGAGAAACGTAGAAGCAATGTATAAAAATCATCGGCGTTAATCAGAGCAATTCCGAATAGTTCCATGCTATCAGCTTGCACTATTAGGTTCAGCGTATTCATTCCTTATTTTTTTTAGGTAAAGTAGTATTCTCTTGAAATTATTCTGTTTAACCGAGGTATAGAGCAGGGCGCATCCTATGGAATATTTACTAAAACCAACCTTTCTGATTCCTAGCGATTTTAGCAGGCCTGATATTTTACTATCCAGCTTTACCTTACTGCGCTTTACCTCAACCACGCAAATATCATCCAGCTGTATTGAATGCTCCGGTGCCGTTGCTGTAAGGTGCAGGTTAAAATCGAGGGTAACTCTTTCCTGAAAATCCTTGGCAACCAGGGTTAACCGGTTGAAACGGGTTTGCAGTATTTTGGACAGGCTATTGGGTAAGTACGGGCTTTTGCTGGCAATAAATTCGGTGGTACTTGCTTGTTCCAGCTCGTTTGATGTAGTGGAAATTCTTTTCTTGATAGTTTTTCCCGGGGGTACCCTGATTTTAATTTCCAGGAACGAGTCGCCCGTTGCACTGTAGTTTCTAACTCTGACCTTATACCTTTTAGACCGTTTGTTTTGGTGGGCTAGGTACATGCTAAGATCCGAAGTGTCAAAGTAATCGGAGATATATTCCGGTATTACCTGACCATTGTTCTCCACTATGAAGTAATGGCTGCCAATGTTGCCCAGTATTTCTTTGGATAGGGCAGTAGGGACAATAAACTTCGAATCGGTTCTTTGCATCAATTCGGCTTTCTCGGCTTCATGCAAGTTAATCCTTTGGAAGTTATTGGTATCGATTAAATGCTCTATATCATCCATGTGGACTAGTCAATGTTGTACTCGAAGACCTTTTTGCTTTTCAACTTACCATCTAGCCCGTATATGCACTTTTCTACTTTCAAACCATTTTTGTATTTTGTTTCTTCGCGTTCAACAATCTGCCCTTCGGAATTGTAGGTTACTTTTAACACTTCATTTCCTTCAGCATCAAACTTGTATGTTTTATGCTTTACAATGGTACCATTTTCATCGTATAGTTTTTCTGCTATGGTATTACCTTTTTTGTCGTATTCGTACTCAGCCTCAAGGTATTTTTTTTCGGTCCCATTTGTGTAGCTGTAGTTCCACTCTTTTTTGCTGCCAATACCAGCACTGCTAATGTCTTTCTTTTTTTGGGCCATTAGCGGGTTAACCGGTAGGGCCACAATTAAAATACCCACCAGACACGTAAAATATGTTTTTATAAATACCGGATTAGTCATACTGGTAATAATTAATTATTATTGGGATAACGTTCAATTACCCTTGCAAGGTATAAATTATTTAATTAAAATGTTTGGCTTTATGTATAGATGTAAGGTTTGCGGCTATGTTTACGATGAGGTGAATGGCGATCCCGGCAATGGAATACAGGAGGGAACCTCTTTCGATGATTTGCCAGATACCTGGCATTGCCCTGTTTGCAGTGTTGCCAAGGAGTATTTTGAGGAGATAGAGGACCGGTAAAATTGATGTAAAATGAATGAAGTGGGATATCCTTGTTGCCGGTGAAATCTCACTTCATATAATTTTATTGAGGCTTCCCCCGTTATTACGGGTCAAAACTTCAAATTTAGCCTTTAGGTCTTCTTTGTCAGCGTTGCTAACCGTGTTCCAGCATGTCCTCCATCACCCAGGAACTTCTCTAGCCGAGGGAACACTCCTTTCATTCCCCTGATAACACGACGCTGTCGTGCACGTTCGCCCCGGTAACAGCAACGCTCATCGGCAACCCCAGCAAGCCCACCACGGTATGCCGCTTGCGGCCCATGACCCTCTTATTCCCATCGAAGCCCTTATCGGGAATGCCCCATTCACTGTTCCTCACCGACTGGGCGCCGATAATTCCAAGGCTGGGGGATGCCTCGCTGGAGCGTCTCTCCCTCACTAACTCACGCAGCCGCACCTGCACGCGGTGCCAAGCGCCGCCAATGAGCCACTTGCGGAAGTAGTGGTACACAATACTCCAAGACCCGAATTCCTTCGGTAGCATCCGCCACGGACAGCCCGTTTTTAGCCGGTAGAGGGTGGCATCCCATCCTACGTACAGGCTAACTTTGCGCTTACGCTTGTCGTTCAGCATCTTTTTTATACATTGCCACTGGCTATTGTTTACGCTGGTGGGGTACTCTTTCATCGCTTATTCGGATTTGGTTGTTTGCGCAAGCTCAGAAAAATAATCACATTGGTCAATCAGTAGCCTTATTTCTAGGAAAATAATTTTAAATAATCAATTTGTACCTTGCAACGGCTGTTAATTTTAAACCTTTTAGCAGAAATACCAATCCAATAGTAATATTTTTTACCATAAAACAATAAAAATACAATATGATGAAAAGAAACAGTTTATTTACGCTGGCACTTATTGCTGTAAGCCTTATGGTTTCATGCAAAAGCGGACAACAGGTTGATAACCCATTCCTGAAGCCTTACGATACCCCATTTGGAGTTCCTCCATTCGGTGAGATCAAACCCGAGCACTACGAACCAGCCATTGCGGCGGGGACTAAACAACAGCTTGCAGAAATTGATACAATAACAAGCAATACTGAAGCTCCAACTTTCGAGAACACAATCCTTCCTCTCGATAACTGTGGCGAAACGCTTGAAAAGGTTATTCTTGTAATGGGGAATTTAAATTCTGCCAATACAAACAAGGAACTGCAAGATGTATTAAAGACGGTATCTCCAATTTTATCAAAGCATCAGGACGATATTAGTATGAACCCCAAACTGTTTGGGCGAGTTAAGATGATTTATGGTAGGATGGGAGAGGTAAATTATACTCCGGAGCAAAAATTGTTAATCGAGAAAACATACAAGTCCTTTGTTCGTGGTGGTGCGAATTTAGACTCTACCCAGCAGGCAAAACTCCGCCAAATAAACCAGGAACTTTCCATGCTGGCATTACAGTTTGGCGAGAATTTACTGGCCGAAACAAACGACTATAAAATAGTCATTGACAACAAGGCCGATCTCGTTGGCTTGCCGGAGTCTGTAATAGCAATGGGTGCTGCCGATGCTAAGGCAACGGGAATGGAAGGGAAGTGGGTTTACACTGTTCAAAAACCCAGCATGTTGCCATTCTTAACCTATTCAAAGAATCGGGATTTACGGGCCAAGTTGTACTATGGCTACTACATGAAGGGCGATAATAACAATGCGCATGACAATAAGGATGTCATTAAAAAGATTGTCGATTTACGCCAGCAGAAAGCCGAAATTCTTGGCTATCCAACACATGCCAGCTATGTATTGGATGTGAACATGGCAAAAACTCCCGAAAACGTTTATGGCTTGTTGAATAAGCTGTGGACCCCTGCTATTAAACGTGCAATTGCAGAGCGTGCAGATATGCAAAAAATAGTTAAGGCCGAGGGCGATACTTTTAAACTAAAAGCCTCGGATTGGTGGTACTACGCCGAAAAGGTTCGGAAGGCAAAATACGACCTGGATGAGGAAATGCTTCGCCCTTACCTTTCGCTGGAAAGCGTTAGGAACGGTGTTTTTAATTTGACCAGTAAACTTTACGGTTTAAAGTATGTTAGGCGTAATGACTTGCCCATTTACCATCCTGAAGTTGAAACTTACGAAGTACATGAGGCCGATGGCAAGTTGCTGGGTATCCTGTATCTCGATTTTTTCCCGCGCGACAGCAAGGGTGGCGGTGCGTGGTGTACAGGATACCGCGATTACAGGTTAATGCCCGATGGAACAGTACAAAATCCTATCGTATCAATTGTATGCAATTTCACAAAACCTAATGGCGATACCCCGGCATTGTTAAGCTACGATGAAGCTGAAACATTCTTCCACGAGTTTGGACATGCTTTGCATGGGTTATTCTCAAGGGTTCAGTACCGTGGTTTACGTGGCGTCCCACAGGATTTTGTTGAGTTGCCGAGCCAAATTATGGAGCATTGGGCTGGTAATCCAATTTATTTAAAAGAGTACGCCCTGAATTATAAAACAGGCGAACCAATGCCCGATGAGTTGATCAAGAAGCTAGAGGCAAGTTCGCTATTTAACCAAGGATTTGCAACTGTTGAGTACCTTGCTGCTTCAATTCTTGATATGGATTATCATACCTTAGCTGCCGATAAGGCAAAAATTGCCGATGTGGTTGCTTTCGAGAAAGCCTCAATGGATAGGATTGGGCTTATTCCCGAAATTCTGCCACGTTATCGTAGCACTTATTTCTCTCATATTTTTGGGGATGTACTGGGCTATTCCAGCGGGTACTATTCATACATCTGGGCCGAAGTTCTTGATAGCGACGCATTTGAGGCATTCGTTGTGAGCGGCGATATTTTCAACCAGGAAATTGCCGGCAAATTCCGCGCCGATGTGCTGGAAAAAGGTGGATCAAAAGATGCAATGGAACTTTACAAAGATTTCCGCGGGAAAGAACCCAGCATTGAGCCATTATTGAAGAATAGGGGATTGAAGTGAAACAATGGTATTTAGCGTATTTCCTGAGCGAAGCATTATGTTTCGCTCAGTTTTTATATTACGGGGAAAAAACGGTACAACACGGTATTTTCCTACGAACTAATGCTTATTCTTTAACATTTCATTATTGACGAACTACTAATTCCCTTCTTTTCTGACTCTATATACCTTCTCCATATACTGCATAAATTGTCGGGTCCCTTCGCCTTGGGCAATAATACTCAGAGGATTTTCATCAAAAGGTTTGAAAACCGATCCAAACAATCCCTTGATGTTGGGGTAGGCAAACATTAGTGCATCCATGGGGGTTGATGGCCCCAGTAAAAATATATCGGCAGAATTGGGCGCGTTCCCAATAATCCCCGTTAACGTTCCGTTTGAGATGCTTGTTGAGGTTGCAATCACACAGTCACATTTTTGTAAGCACTCAACTTGTTTATTCATCGGTAAAACAGGCATTTCCAGTTGATCCAAATCGAAAATGTTTAGGGTAATCCCTTTTCCCTCAAATTTTCTGGCAAGCGACCCAAAGTAGCCAATCATCACAATGTTTTGGTACTTGCCAAAATTAATAGTTGCAAAAATATCGCCCCGGCCATCGAACTCTTCGGAATAGTTAAGGTATGAATTCACCAGGGCGTTAATCGCAATTCTATGTTTAATTGAGCCAAAATCTGGTTTGTGTAAATCCACCCCATCAATATTAATTCCCAGCGTAGCGCAAACACCAATTTGCCCGTATTCGTTCATAGCCGCCACATATTTTGCCCCCCAGGTAAACTTCGTTTTCTCAATATTTAATGTTTGCTGTACTTTCTCAAAAAGATTTATCAGTATATCGTTTTTACCTTTCATGTTCTTATTTTTGTTGATAAATGGGTTTTATATGGATGATGGTAAATTATTTGAGCGGCTAAGATACCCACTTCCCCAGGATGATTTACAATTAATGATCGATTTTTTTCTGAGTCGTCCCAATGGAATTGCAGAGTTGATTGATATTTGCGCCACTGCCGAAAAATCGGTTGGTTTTCATGCGGCATGGGTGCTGGATCATTTATTCGAACGGAGACCGGAACTTTTAACAGATTGGATTTTTACTATAATTGGTAAAATGCCCGGTGTTTCCAATTTATCCGTTAGAAGGCATTTTGCCCGAATTGTTAATTTGACTTTGGGCAAAAATGGTTCGCGGGATGTATTCCTCTCAAAGAAGCATTCGCACGATGTTGAGTTGTTGGCTGAAGTTTGTTTCGGGTGGTTGCTCGATTCAAAAACACCTGTGGCGGTTAAGGCGCACTGCATGGATATTCTGATGTATTTTGCTCCAACAAACAGCTGGGTAAAGGAGGAATTGCCCAATGTAATCCGATTGCTTATGATTGACGCTACACCGGGAGTTGCATCAAAATCCAAAAAGGTTCTCAATCAACTTGCCAGCTATGATGCGAATTGATGTTTACTTGGTGGAAAAAGGGTTTGCCCAATCGCGTGGGCGGGCAAAGGATTTGATTTTAGAAGGCTTGGTTACAGCTAACGGCAAGGTTGTGGAAAAACCATCCGTTTTGGTTGACGATAATGCTGATATTTCGATTAATACATCTCTTGTTATGCCTTTTGTTGGGCGTGGTGGACTAAAACTCGAAAAGGCAATTGCCGATTTTAACCTCGATTTTACGGGAAAATTTGTGCTTGATGTTGGTGCTTCAACCGGAGGATTTACCCATTGCGCGCTACAACACGGTGCGGCGTATGTTTGGGCTGTTGATGTTGGAGCCAACCAGCTCGATAGCTCATTGCGCAATCATCCCCAGGTTTGTTCGTTGGAAGATTGCGATATAAGAATGCTGGAACAATCTGCTATATCGCGTAAGGTTGATTTTATTGTTGCCGACCTTTCCTTTATTTCTCTTACAAAAGTAGCCTCGTACTTACCAAAGTTTCTGGCACCCAATGGGGCAATGATGTTGCTTGTTAAACCCCAGTTTGAGGCTGGACGTGAGTTTGTGGGGAAGAATGGGATTGTGAAAAATTCAAAAGTTC
>JBFXEO010000158.1:0-7027 GCA_050180015.1 Bacteroidales bacterium
CCCGTTAACATGGGTGCCGATTGGGTGGCCCGTAGCGGTATGGGCGATGACATGAACTACATTGCTACCGACAAGTACACCCTACGCTCCGAGAAATGGGAAAATATTTTTGTGCTTGGCGATGCCGGCAACCTCCCAACCTCCAAGGCCGGATCGGTTGTACACTTTGCCTCGAATACCGTGTTCGAGAACCTCATGTCAGCCATTGAAGGCCGTCCATTACTCGCCAAATTCGACGGTCACTCAAATTGCTATATCGAGACCGGGTTTGGCAAAGGATCATTAATCGACTTTAACTACGAAACGGAACCGCTACCGGGTACCTATCCCCTTCCGGGCGTTGGACCTTTTGGTTTGCTAAAAAATACCCGGGTAAACCATTACGGCAAGGTAATGTTCCGCTGGATATACTGGCACTTACTCCTAAAGGGGAAAGAATTGCCCCTGGAATCGCAAATGACAATGGCCGGTAAAGAATTCTAATTTTTGTGCCATGGACGATAAAAACATACAATTACAAATAAACGAGCTAAATCGGAAAATGGATTTGGTTCTGGAATTGCTGGCAAAACAGCAGGAGCGAAGCGAAGCGGTTGAAGATCTTGTTGAGGATATTTCTATCGTTGGCAAAGATGCTTTCCAAACTGCGGTTGATGAGCTGGCAATTCAAAACATTCGGGTTGATGGCGAGGATATAAAATATCTTATTTTTAAAGTTCTTCGGAATGTAAAAACTTTTGGCGAGCTAATGGACATGCTGGAAAGCCTTATGGATTTCCTGCACGATGTTGGCCCGGTGGTTCACGATGCCGGCATTACACTTACCAATATACTTGGAGAGTTTGATCAAAAAGGATACGTCTCATACTTTAGACACCTTGGCCTTTTAGCCGCAGAGTTCAAAAATTCCGTAACGGAGGAAGATATTATACGCCTCCGAGAAAACATGCCTGCCCTCGGATCAATAATTCGAAACCTTACACAGCCTCAAGTGCTGGACACATTAAGCCGTTTAACCGGGACGGTTTTGAACATGCAGATGGATGAGAAGATAGACAACAAGTCATTATTCAAGTTAGCCCGCGAGATGAATAAACCGGAAGTTAGGCGAACCCTTTCGTTCACACTTCGTCTTTTGGGCGAGATTGGTAAAAATCAGATGTCAAACAAATAAAATTTACAAGTATGGCCGAAAAAATGTATGCAGGGAAAAACGTAACCGTTACCGATGATGGTTACCTAACCGACCCCAACCAGTGGACAAGAGAAATTGCCGTAGAGATTGCCAAAGAGGAAGGAATTGATTTAACCGATAAGCATTTTGCAGTGATTGACTACATCCGCGAAAAAACCATGAAAGGCGAAACCCTGACAATTAGAACCATAGGAAAATCGAACGTGGTTGACACAAAGGGATTCTACGGGTTATTCCCCGGGGCTCCGCTTAAAAAGGCAAGCCGAATTGCAGGAATTGCAAAACCAACAAGTTGTGTTTAATAATCAACAAAACGAAAGATTATGGCTAACGCATTGGAACACCCCATAAAAAAGGTAATGATTATTTGCGCTAAGGCAAGCATCGAAGATGTTTATGCAGCGCTGGTAATGGCAAACGGTGCCGTTATGGAAGGTATTGAGGCTAAGGTTTTCTTTACATTCTTTGGCCTTGATGCCATTACCAAAAAACAGATGAAAAAACTACATACGGGAACCGTTGGAAATCCAGCGTTGAGAATGCCCGGCGGTTTACCATTCCCTACCATTCTTGGTATGTTGCCCGGTGTTGAGGCTGGAGTTTCAGCAATGATGAAAAGCCAGATGGAAAAGCTGGACATTCCCCCTGTTGACGAATTCCTTGAACTAATTACTGCCGGTGGCGGAGAAATCTACGCATGTAAACTGGCCGTCGAAATGTTCGGATTAAAGAAGGAAGATTTTAGCGAACAAGTAAAAGATATTATTACCATTGGCCAATTTTACGAGTTGGCAGCCGGGGAGGGAACGCAAATTATTTTCACCTAATAGTTTTTGTAAAATTAAGCCAACGTTTGTAATTCCGGGCGAAGCAAAGAATCTATATTAAGATTTCTCGCTTCGCCAGGAGTCACAAATTTTACGGTTTAATGATTGCAAACATGGCCATCCGATCCATGATGATGCTCATGGTGCGAGCATGGAATACCTGAATCGGTAAGTTCTCCTGTTAAAAATTGGTTTACAATGGTGTCCACATTGCCAGAGCAACCACGAATCACCTCAATGCCGTGCATTCCTAAAACATTTTGAGCACCGGCACCCATATTGCCAGCAAGCATAGTTGAGACTCCCATACCCTGTAATACCGAAGCAATATTCGACTGACAACCACAGCCTACGGGCGATTCAACAATTGTTTTTTCAGTGATCTTTCCATCGGCAGCACTGTAAACGGTGTAATACTCACAATGCCCGAAATGTTCATCAACATTGTTACCTCTTGTGGGAACGGCTATTTTCATTTTCTCTCTTTTTAGTTAAACAACAAATTATTTTTTTACTACAATATTCTCATTATTTCTAGGTTCGGAACAGCAATTACTATGGGTATTCGAATTGCTTATTTTAATAGCCTTGCCATTTATTAGGGCATCGGCAACCTTAAGGCGGGCTGCCTCAAGTATCCTTCCAAATGTTTGGCGTGAAACGCCCATTTGACTTGCAGCAGAATCGTGATATAAGCCCAGTACATCGGCAAGCCGCAACGCCTCCAGTTCATCCAGCTCCAGTACATTATCGCTGAGTAAACGAAGCGGGATACCAACAGGCTTATAGTACTTAGTATCTGGCGAAAAGCAAACGTTTCGCATACATTTTTTTCTGGGCATATGCTCGTAGGTGTGAGTGCAAAAATAGGCATATGCTCAGAATAACCAAAAATAGAATGGTGAAAATTTAATTTTTTCGAAAAGCCTTTTAACTAAATGTCAGTTAATTCTCTGAAATTCAGGCTCAATTGACTTTGAGATACCCAGGGGAACCTGCTCAATGGTTACGTTGCTGGTATCGAGGCCGTAGGCCTTAATGTTGGAAATGCTGAATTTTTTAACTACCTCGTAGGCGTTCATAATAAAGCGTTCGAACGAGGTGAGGTTTATGTCCACAGTTTGTATCCTATCTATAATGATATACCTAAAATCGCCGGCAATTCCGTGTTTGTTTAGCGACCGGTAGGAGCTGATAATCGAAATTTCTTTATTTAGTACCATTTCGGTGATAACTTGGTTAAAATAGCGGTTTATTCGGGCATCAACCTTATACCCCAGGTAAAAATCTACGCGGAAAAGAACACCGGGAATTATTTTGTTTACCGTATAGTTTTTTGTGTATGGTTCATCGGTAATGTTTATCCGGAGTAGCCAGTACCTTTCGGCTCTTTTGGGTTGCTTGTTTAGAATGGAGTAAATTATTTTTGCCTCCACGTACTCTTCGTTATCGGCCCTGGTTATGTAAACAAGGTTTGATGAATAGAGGGGAATGGCCTTATCGTCATGTAAATCTTTTAGCACATCAATGTAGTTGCCAATGACAAGAAACTCGGTAAATTTTTTCTTGGTGAGCCGGGCACGGTTCCAGATAAACATCACGCTTAATAAAAGTCCCGCCAAAAAAATTGTAAACCATCCGCCGTAGTAAAATTTGTGAAGGTTGGCAACTAAAAAAACACCTTCAACGGTAATATAAAAAATTAAGAAACACCAGCGTAGGAACACTGAAACGTGCCTTTTATCGAAATAAAAGTAGAGCAGTAGCGTGGTCATTAACATGGTAAGCGTTATTGAAAGGCCATACGCTGCCTCCATGTTTGATGAATTTTGAAAAAATAAGACAACGAGGGAGCAGGCCACCAAAAGCAACCAGTTAACGCTTGGGATATAAAGTTGCCCTTTAATTTTGGTGGGATATTTAATTAAAACTTTAGGCCAAAAATTAAGCGTTATTGCCTCGCTAACTATTGTGTACGACCCGGATATTAGTGCTTGACTGGCAATTATTGCCGCAACGGTGGCCAATATTATACCCGGCAGAATAAACCAATCGGGCATGATGGCATAAAAGGGATTTTGAAGATTGTTTGAATGCTGAGAGATTACCCATGCACCCTGGCCAAGATAATTTAGAACTAAAGTGAGTTTAACAAAGATCCAGCTGGTTCTTATATTTCTAATTCCGCAATGGCCTAAATCTGAATAAAGAGCTTCTGCCCCGGTTGTACAGAGGAAAACAGCGCCAAGAATTAAAATACCCTTTGGATTTTCCACCAGCAGCCTAAATGCGTACACCGGATTAAATGCTTTTAATATTTCTGGTGTGCGTAATATCTGTGAAAATCCCAGTACGCCAAGCGTTGTAAACCAAATAAACATTATTGGCCCAAATGATTTACCGATAAAATTGGTTCCAAATTGCTGAATGGTAAAAAGCACCAGAAGAATTGCAATTACAATTGGAATTACAGAAATATTGGGATTTAGTACCAGAAGACCCTCAACTGCCGAGGTAACGGTTATTGATGGTGTAATTACACCATCGGCCAGCAGCGTGCTTGCACCAACGAGCGCCAGTATGTAAAGGGATGTTTTCTTTTTCCTGAGCAATGCAAAAAGGGCTAAAATTCCGCCTTCACCCTTGTTGTCGGCCCTAAGGGTGATAAGAACATATTTTATGGTAGTTTGAAGTGTTAATGTCCAAATAATACAGGAAACGGCTCCGGTTACAAATTCCGGGGAAGGGAACCGGTTGGTCATTATGGCCCTCATTACATACAGGGGAGATGTACCAATATCGCCAAAAACGATCCCCAACGTTATCAACAGGCCGGAGAAACTAACCTTTTTAAGGTTTTCGGCATTAGTTTTCATGTGTTGTGAATGAAAAAGCTGGGCAAAGTTATTCTATGAATAAATACTTTATCCTCTTGCCGTAAAATATTTTTATCAGAGCATTTCTATATCAACAATGTCCAGTTTTCCAGAAAAATAGGCGGGGGTTACTACTATGGTTTGGCTTGGATTTACTTTTCTTTTTCTGCCTGTTTGTAGTAGTAGTTTGCTTTTCCCTTATTTTCGAAACGCGTGTAAATGTTTCCGAGGAATTTGGCGTAACGAGGATCGGGGCTTATTGTGTAGAGTTTTTCAAAGTAATCGCGGGCTGTCCTGTAATCCTGATTAATTTTTTTAAATGCAGCCGTAAGTTGATTGTACTGCTTCATGGTATGATTTTTCTCGTAGGCCTTCAATTCCTTAACGTAACGGTCATCCGCCATATAGTAGTATTTCTCGGCCAGGGTTTCCAACGCTTCAACATTGTTTTTATCCAACTTTAGCAGCTGTTTTGCCAGCATATCACGTTCATCAACCCGCTCCAATTTTCGCTTAATTCGGAGGTATCCTGTGAGATACTGTATATTGTTATGCGATGTAGAATCGAGCAAAGGCCAAAGTTGTTCACCCAGCTCCCAGTTTTCGCTTCGAACATAGGCACCGAAAAGTTGAGCACGGACGGGAATTATGCGGTTGCCCTGCGGATACCGCTGTACATATTCTTCCAGATTTGTTATTTCCTTGGAAAGGTTATCCTTTTTTTGGTAGGCCTTTGCAAGTGTTGAGTAGGTTTCGTCGGTTGATGCTGAACGTTTTTTGGCTGTTTCAAGGTAATCTATGCTTTTGTCCGTTTGCTGCAGCTCGTAAGCGGCAAGCCCGGCATTATTGTAAATAGCTCCGTCCACCTCTTTCCCGCTGCTTTTTTGCAGGGCAATTATGGTTTCGTATGAAATCAGGGCTTTTTCGTAATCACCGGTTGCCATGGCAATGCTGGCATCGCTATTTATCTGTTTGTTTTGCTTGCTTACAGCGCAGCTGGTAAGAATTAATACTGCAAGGAGTATTTCAGCTTTTGGACGTTTTCCTAAATTCATTGTACGGTAATTTTATAACGGGCAAATATAGTTTTTTATGACGACTGTTCCATAAATTTCAGGATGGGGTTGCGCGGAAGCAAGGATTTTTTCGGTCGAATGGCATTGAATGGCTGCCGGTTTAGTTATGCAATGGAAATATTTGTATATTGGTTAGATTTGCAGCTGATTCTAGGCGTATATTTAAGTTTAAATTTTGCCCGATGATAAAATTAAAATACTCGTTCTTTCTGCTGATACTTATGGCTCAGCTGGGTTACTCCCAAACAACCTACCATCACATTTCCAACCCCGGCGTTTATGAGTTTATTGATGAACTTGCCTCTTTAAAAATTATTGATGTTTATAGCACCGCCAAACCATTTTCCCGCGAGTTTATTGCCCAAAAGCTGATGCTGGCGGATGAAAACAGGGCGTTGCTTAACCAGCGGCAGCGGGATGAACTTGATTTCTACCTGCACGATTTTGGAAAGGAGGTAAACGGTTACTCCGGGAAAAAACGATTTGATATACTCTACCGTAGCGATTCGCTTTTTAGCATCACCATAAATCCGCTGCTGGGTGTTGACTTGGTTAATAACGATAGCGTTTTGGCCTACCATCGTTGGGTGGGTGCCGAGGTGCATGGCCACATTGGCAGGTGGGGGTATTACGCCAGCTTACGCGATTATGCCGAAAACTATCGGCTTGCAGAGCCAACATACCTAACGCGGTTTCCGGGCGGAAGCTATAAACGTTCCGGGGATGAAGGCGAATACAGCGAAATGCGGGGCGGTGTAACATATACCTGGAAATGGGGAAATATTGGC
Organism: Bacteroidales bacterium; assembly: GCA_050180015.1. Taxonomy (GTDB): domain Bacteria; phylum Bacteroidota; class Bacteroidia; order Bacteroidales; family Tenuifilaceae; genus JBFXEO01. The sequence continues at coordinate 6,763 of JBFXEO010000158.1, forward strand.
GTTATAAAAGATCACGTTCAGTGGGGATCTGGCTACAATGGCACAAATATCCTAAGCGGAAGGGCACCCTCGTTTGCCATGGTAAAGTTAAATGTAACACCGGTTAGGTGGCTGGAACTTAACTACTTTCACGGATGGCTGGCCTCAAAAGTTATAGACTCATCGAGGACCTATACAAGCGGAACAGAAACCAGAAGGGTTTATCACCCCAAGTATATTGCCACGAACCTAATTGCTTTTAAGCCATTCCGGGGGTTCAGCTTTT
>JBFXEO010000159.1:0-7002 GCA_050180015.1 Bacteroidales bacterium
TAACAGGCAACGGGATGGGGATTACTTACCGCCATCACCCTAGATGGTTACAGGGGGAAAGGTGTTTCCCCTTGCCTTACGGGCAATAAATTGCATTAACAGCAATACCCCGCGGCTTCTTAAAACCAAAATCCTATGTTGGCGGAAAATATCAACTTTTTATACTCATCGGAATAGGCAACGGTGGCCTCAAAAGGCCCAACTACCGATCTGAACGAATACGTAAGGCCAGCTCCCCAGATATCTTGGTATTCGCTGAAATGATGCAGCTCGCTATTATGCAAAAGGTAATTACCCATCAGGGACAGGTAATGCTTCTTGTAGATGTTTGCCTGTAACCCCACCATTCCAATAAAGGCACTTCTTTCAACCGACCAAATGGTGGGGAGCCCATAAAAGGGGAGCTGCTGATCGAAGTAAATTTCATAATTCTGGCTCGACAGGTAATTCCCCTGATACCCCGAATTTGTTTTGGTTAAAACTGACCTGCCGTATAAGTTTAGCAACCCGGCCAGGCAGCCGTTGAACCTAACGGTATTCCTCATTTTGAAGAGCAGAGTTGGGGTAATCTTGCCAAAGCTTACATCCTGTGAAAAGTCCAACTCGGAATACATTTCGGTTCCCTTCGAGGGGAAGTAGTAGTCATCCAGGTTATCAAAACTCAAATAGCCATAGTAGTGTAAAAAATTTTTCTTGCTAGACCTTACCGATACATTGCTGTCACTTATCACATTATACATCTTGCCAATATACCTTTCATGCTTTGCCCCCATGCCAACGGTTGAATTGTTGAAAACTTTCTGGTAGGTATAAAATTTAAACGAATGGATATATATTTCGGCCGGATAGGAGTAATCCCTATTCAGGTGTATGGTTGGTTCGGCGTATTGGCCTTCGGCCATTAAGGCAATTTTGGGCAGTCTATTTTTGTCGATCTCAACTAAAAGAGATGCCTTGGGATTTGATGATACATCGGCAGTTGCCGATACCAAGCTAAATGTTTTGGTATAATCCTTCCTGGTGGAATTAATAAGAACCGACACAACGCTACGTGTATTCAACCGCATACCAACGTTAAGGTCCCAGGCCTTTTGCTCATCGAGGACAATACCCAGCGTTTTATCATTCTCATTGCCCTCCAGCTTAAAGTACGCCCGCTTAAAATTACCCGTGCCGTATAAATTATTGATATTTCTTTTGATTTCACTTAAACTATATACCCCCGGAGTTTCTAGGTCAAGGTCGTTTTTCAGTAATTTATCGGGCATAACGTAGCTCCCGGAAATGGTAAGATCGGTAATTCGCCATTCCTTGGGTTTAGTCAATTCCGACGATATGGGCCTCGGCTGTAAGTTATACTTTTCCTTCAGGGCCCTTATATCGTCAATCGATGAAGTGGCCGCGACCAGTCCCCGTCTAATCAGCGTATCTACCGCAGCAGTATAAAAACTCGACGTGCTAAAACCCTCAATGTTGGGATGTATAATTACATTGCAAAGGCTCTTGTTTACGGAATCTTTATCGATAGTATAAAAATTGATTAGCTGATCCATGAGCTTGTTTATCGTCACTATTTCGCTGCCCGGATATAAGCTATTTCTGATATCGGAGCCAATTATAATATCGGCACCCATCATTTTTGCAACATCGGTTGGAAAATTGTTAACCAGTCCACCATCCACAAGCAGGTGCCCATTGTGCTCTATGGGAGCAAATACAGCGGGAATAGCCATACTGCCAAAAATTGCGGTGGGCAAAAATCCCGAATTTAGAATTACTTCCTTACCCGTTTCCAAATCGGTTCCTATGCAGGCAAATGAAATGGGGAACTTGCTAAAATCGGCATCAACCGGCACGTTAGCGGCTAAACCGCAGAATAGGTTAAGTACATTCTGCCCGTTAATTAACCCGTTAGGGACTATTGGTTTTCTCTCGTCTGAAACAGGTATATTAAAAACGTATCGCTGTTGATTCTCACGGGAATGCTGGTCCAGCTGAATGCGGGGAATATAATCGGCAAAAAGTTTAGCCCAGTCCTCTGAAAGAGACATTTTGGCAATATCATCGGCGCTGTAGCCTATGGAGTAAAGCCCACCCACAATGCTCCCCATACTTGTGCCCACTATAATATCAACGGGAATACCCTCTTCTTCCAAAACTTTTAAAACGCCAATATGCGCAAATCCTTTGGCACCGCCGCCGCTTAACACTACAGCAACCTTGGGCCTTTCCGCCTCCTGTGCGTTGCCCGCAAAAAATAACAGCGCCAAGGAGATTGCCGCTAAATATTGAATTATCCATTTTCTATTCTTACCCATGTTTCAGCTAAATATTGAGTTTACCTATATTCTATTAACCTTAGATCAACATCAGTAACCATTCAAGGTATCCCGCCATGCCATTTATACTACCCAGTTTCTGACAAAACATACAAACAACAAATCAAGGAGGTCAGTTGTTTTACAAAAATATTCAATTATTGGTCATAAAAAAATTCACCAATAGCCGGCAAGCTAAGCCAGCGGCAATACTGATTTTCTACGTATTGATTGATTTTTAAATAGTTAATTGAACAGTGCCGCTACTTTTCGCAATACCTATTTTACCGGTGTAAAATTTAGCAAATCTGGGTATGAACTTTTACCAGGCTATATCCTTAAAGTAGCCAGGTTTGGGAAAGGCTATAGGCTACGCTGGCTGTTATAATCGGCACTGCGACAAACACCCAACATACTCTACGGATAAGGCGTATTTGAAAATGTCAGTAAAACTAGTAAATTTGAGCAAAAAACAACCACTCCTCACCGCATTACATTTATGCTACCGGCCTGCATGGATATGGATATTTACGCTGTACGCCCCGGAAATAACTTTGCCCATTTGCCTGTGGGTAAAACCATTGTTGCCTTTTTGGTACTGTGCAGGCATTCGGAAACTTATCCAGCGTTGCCCATTCTTACCAGCGTTCCGGAAATCCCCGTTAATTTTAACTGTTATGATAAAATGGAGATACTATAAAATTCGCGAAAAAGTATTCAAATACTTTTTCATACTCACTGATTATCTTAAGACAATAGCGCTGGGGCTGGAGGGTATCTCCAAATTTGTTTTTTCCGTCTCCGCTGTTCTTTTTGTTATCCTATTTTTTTATCACATTGGATTTTCGCAGTCAAAAAACTCCTTGTTTGACATCAGCAGCACCTACAATATTCTTTTCATTGCCCTCTTTTTTTCTAAGTTCATTGCTGAATTTGTAAAAATAAAAAAACGTAAGCCATACCGATGGTTGATTGATGTATTGCTTTTCCTATATGTAGGTAGCGTATTCTATCTCCATTATTTAACAAAACTATCGGGGTTGAACATTCATTCACTTTTAACCGGACAAACCTCCATTATTCTCGCTTCGTTTATCATCCTTTTCAGTGAATTGAACCGGTTGCTTGGGGTCATTAATTCATTAAAGATTCCCCCCTCGTTACTTTTTGTGCTGAGTTTTTTCGTCATCATTATCATCGGATCCGGATTGCTTATGCTACCCAATGCCGTCTCTCGGCCAATCTCTTATCTCGATGCGTTGTTTACATCAACAAGTGCGGTTTGCGTAACAGGTTTAACTACCATAGATACAGCAACGGTTTTTACAACGCTGGGGAAAATTATTGTACTATCACTCATACAAATTGGCGGTTTGGGAATCATGACCTTCACCGGTTTTTTCAGCTACATATTTACCGGGGGTTCATCGTCGTTACGGGACCGGTTTGTACTAAAAGATATCCTCTCAGCCGAGAACCTGAACAGCCTGTTTTCCGCGTTGATTAAAATTATACTTTTCACATTTACCATTGAATTCATTGGAGCCGTTATTATCTTCTTCAACACACCACCAGGTATTGATGATAAGTTTCTGTTTTCCGTGTTTCACTCAGTATCGGCCTTCTGCAATGCTGGTTTTTCAACCTTGCCGCAAGGATTATTTACCGGCGTAATTGCGAACAACTATCCAATACAAATCACAATTGCCTTTTTAATTATCCTGGGCGGTATTGGTTTCCCGGTAATTCTTTGGTTCTTCAAATACCTAAAAACTTTTTTCGTCAACCTTATTTTTAAAATAAGGTACCGGAAAATAGCCGCCATGGTAGGAAAAGATATAAACACCTCAATTGTACTCACCTCAACAATCGTACTGATTGCTCTTGGGATGGGTTTATACTACTTGCTCGAAAGCGACAAAAGCTTAAGCGGAATGGGTGCCTTTCAAAAAGTTGTGGTCACCTTTTTTGGCAGTGTTAGCGCCCGAACGGCAGGTTTTAACGTTGTCGATATCAGCCTGTGGAGCTATCCTACCGTTTTCCTGATGATTTTCCTGATGTGGGTGGGAGCCTCCCCTGGTTCTACCGGTGGCGGCATTAAAACCACAACCTTTGCCGTGGCACTGCTAACAACCTTTAGCTTTATCAGGGGTAAAAAAAATCTTGAATTACAAAACCGCGAAATTGGAACAGGAACGTTAAGCCGGGTAATGGTGGTTATTACGCTTTCCATTGTAGTTATTTTTACCGGTTTTCTGGGGCTGCTCATTACCGATCCGGCTAAAAACCCGGTACATCTGCTTTTTGAAACCGTTTCGGCATTTGGAACGGTAGGCCTGAGTCTTGTCAATACTGCAACCCTAAATCCGAACAGCAAAATAATCATCATCTTCCTAATGTTTATTGGTAGGGTTGGCCCCCTAACGCTACTAACAGGATTGTTTGTTACAAACCGAAAAAAATACTACAGGTGTGCTGTGGCAGATATAGTTATTAATTAAAATCAGAACAATGAAGTATATCGTAATTGGCTTAGGCTATTTTGGAAGTTCGTTGGCCACAAACCTAACGGAACAGGGTCACGAAGTAATTGGAATAGACCATCGCAACGAAAGGGTTGATGAATTGAAGGATTCAATTTCGAATGTTTTGATTATGGATGCAACCAGGCCGAACGCCATGAAATCGTTGCCGTTGCAGGAGGTTGACGCCGTAATTGTTGCCATTGGCGAAGACATTGGTTCGTCAATTCTCATCCTATCAATACTAAAAAGATTGAACGTAAAACGCATTATAGGTCGCGCCATAACGCCAATACACCGTGATATTCTGAATGAGCTGGGAATACTGGAGGTTATTCAACCCGAGGAAGACTCTGCCCTTTTGGTGGCATCGATGCTACATATTAACGGGGCAATAAAAGTATTGGGGTTGAACAGGAAGAACGCCGTGGCCGAAATTATGATCCCCGAAAAGTATGTTGGCCATTCGCTCGAAAGCATCAACATGGAAACCCGTTTCCAGCTGAAGGTTATTGCCCTGAAAATTTATCCGACAGGGAGCCGCATTGCATCGTTCCTGAAAACGGACTGTAAGGTTGAGTTTGAAATTGATCTGGCCAGACCGCTCCGGGCAACCGATGTATTGGTCATTGGCGGTGAAACTAACGACATCATAAAATTCATTGAATCATAACTAATACAGTATGACACACCTCGTAATAATTGCGCTGTGTATTATTATTTTACTATCGTACTTGTTCGATATTTCCAGCAAGTACACAAAAATACCGGGAGTATTACTGCTCATTTTATTGGGATTAGCGTTACAGCTGTTAGCCACAAATACTGGAATGAAAATACCCAATCTCCAACCCATTCTCCCCCTGTTGGGCACAGTGGGTTTAATCCTAATTGTGATGGAGGCCAGCCTCGACCTAAAGCTAAACAAGAGCAAAAAGAAAATCATCAACCAGGCTGCATCGTCAGCCATTGTGCTACTGGTATTGTTTACCGGTGTACTGGCATACCTCCTAAGGCAATTCATTCAGATATCCTGGCAAACTGCCCTGCTCAATGCTATTCCACTGGCCATTATAAGCAGTGCCGTTGCCATACCCGCTGCGGCTAACCTTAAAAATGACGATAAGGAATTTGTGGTTTACGAAAGTTCGCTCTCCGATATTCTGGGAATTCTAATTTTTGACTTTATTTTAATAGACCACGCTTCTATTTCCACGGGCCTACTCAACCTGGCTTTCGATGGCTTAATTACTTTTCTTATTTCGGTTGTAACCACCATTGCCCTGGCCATATTACTTCACAAAACAGCACACCATGTCAACTATGTTATTATTATGACCTTTATTATACTAATATACACGCTGGCAAAAATGGCGCATTTACCCGCATTGCTGCTAATTCTTATCTTTGGAATGGTGCTATCGAACCATCAATTCTTCAATCTTCCTTTCACCATAAAATTTATAAATTTCGAGAAATTCGAAAAAGATATCGCCTCGTTTAAACACATTGCCGGGGAACTTACATTTTTGGTCCGGTCGTTTTTCTTTATCATGTTTGGATTTTATACGAAAATAGATGAGCTCTTAAATCTCAACAATTTCATCATCTCCGTCGCTATCGTACTGTTTATCCTGTTCATCCGTTGGCTGTTTTTCAAACAGGTATTGCGAAAGGAGATTTCCCCCCTGCTATTTTTTGCCCCGCGGGGATTAATTACCATTCTGCTTTTTTTAAGCATCCCCGAAATACACAAAATTGGGCTAATCAACGAAGGGCTTATCACCCAGGTCATTTTCATTTCTATCCTTTTGCTAACCCCGGGGAATTGGTTCAAAAAAAAGATAGATGCAAATGTTACCGGCACGGTCTAACGTAAATAGTGAAGGGGTAAAAAGCTTTTGACCTTTCGGATTGAGCCGCTTTACGCTTTAACCTTATTGCTGTATTTAGAGAATAAAAAAGATGCCAAATATCTATAGCAGTTTATGCAGCACTGATTCGCCCATGATTATCCATCCGCAACCGGACGATAATTGACCGTATCCCTACTTAAGTGCTAAATAATTTCATCACTATAATTACCATGAGCTACCGGTTAACATCTGATTTTCAGCCATCTGGCGATCAGCCCGACGCTATAGAGCAAGATCGGAAGAGCG
>JBFXEO010000160.1:0-6935 GCA_050180015.1 Bacteroidales bacterium
CGATGTGAACTACAAATCATTTATTCTGTTCAGCAATACTACGTGTTTTAACTGTGTAGAAGGAATGTCAATATATTAAAATCGGGGTTATTGCTGTGACCAATATATCAATCAGCCTGCTGCTGCCGTGAAGGGCAAGGATACCATTTGAGTTGAGCGTTTTTTATGGGTCGATGAAATCATAGTCTAGAGGTATCAATATCGTATTGACAATAGTTCCGGTAAAATTTGGCAAAAGAATTTTTATCACAAGGCTACATTCAGAGGAAATAGTTTGTGCGATGTTAAAAGAATCACTACTTTTTCACCAACCTGGCAGCACCCACGAATTTACTATCGGTGGTAACCCTAATTAGGTAAAGCCCTTGTTGAACGTTAATATTATCAAGGCTAATAATCGCTGTGTCCTGACTTATTTCCAGCACCGTGCTCCATACGGTATGCCCGGCAATGTCTATCATGTCAACTTTTACCCTGTCAGGTTTTTTGAGGGTGATCACGAGGTTTAGCTTGTCGGTAAATGGGTTGGGGTACGCTTTAACGCTCAGCCTGTAGATATCCGTTGTGTCGGTTACGCCGGGAGTGCAGGTTCCGGGAAGATATGTGTCCATCCACTGTAATCTTTCCGCAATAAAACTTTTCAGGTAAACAATTTCCTCGGCGTACGAATTTCCAACAAAGGCGTTGGGCCATACCCAAACCCCAAAAACGGGGTACTTCTCAAAGTTTCGGATTCTTGCCTCGGCTGTTTTTTCGGTGAATTCATCAATCAATGCAAAAATACTGTCAGCGTTAAGCGTGCTTTTCCTGAAATTAGCCCAGCGGCATTTAGCCAGGGACTTAAAGGTATCGTCCTGCATGAATCTTTTCCACCAGAACGGAATTTGGTAGTAGTCGTTTGGGTCAATTGCGTTTACTACCCACCCCGAGGTGCTTTCGCCGGAGTAGTAGTTGGCGTTGCCAAACGACAGGTCATAATCCCATACCGGGCCAAAGGCAAGTTTTCCCCCCTTGCTATCCTTATCCTTGTGCATGAATGTGCTTATCCGGTAGGCATCTATATTTTTAGAGAGTTCGTTGATAATGAAATAGTCAACGCATGCCGGCATGTCAGCATACCTGTAGTAGCCTAATGCTGGATTGTTCCAGTCAGCCCCCATAAGAACATCCTCAAAGGTGTCGATGTATTTTTTTATGTACTCTTTCTGAACGGGTAGAATCTTGTAGGCTTTGGGGTAGTGCCAGTAAAAGTTAATTTGATAGCCGTTTGTGGAAACGTACTTTGAGTTCCACCCGAATTCTGACCAATCGCCCTTGTCGATTTTAACGATGTAGCCCCCCGTTAAGTCATCGCCCTCTATGTCGGTGGAATCCAGCTTGGCAATATCAACCCGGTTCTTGTCGCGTCGGATCTTCTCGATAAGCAGGTAAAGCCCCATGTACTCGTTGTTGACAGATATTTCACAGAATGCAGTTCTCGGTGCATAGTGTCCAAGCCTTCGGCTAAGCTCGTAGGTTAGGGCATTCCTAATTAGCGATTTGTCGTTGTATGGGCAGTAGAGTACCCAATCGTTACCAGCAGGCATCCCCAGCAGGGGCTCGTCAATATTGTTCTCCTGCGAGTCAACCAGCTCTACGTTGAAACTTTTCTTGGGCCAGTTGTTGTAGTACGATGACTGCCCGTGGTACTCAATATGTATTGATCCGTTGTACGAGTAAACGGTATCGTTCATTGAGTTCCTCGTGTTTTGTTGATCAATTACCTTCATCGATGCAACAATACCTTGATCCTTGAGGATTTCCTGCCCGTGGGTATTAATCAGTATTAGGGGAAGGTTACTTTCAAGATTTTCTATTGGGGCTACAAACCACGCGGGCGTTGATCTGAAAAATTGCTCTGAGGTTGATATTCCAAAGGATAAATATGGTCTTACACTTAAATCGGACGAGTTGATCCCCGAGTTATGAACCTCTATGGCAATTACATTTTCTCCTTGGTTGATAACCGAGTGCAGCGTACTGGCTGGAATGTAGAATGGCTGTGGCGTTCCGCCGCTGTACATTACCGCTTCGTGACTTTGTGTTGACGGGGTATCCCATTGAACTGTTATATCGGTCAACCCCGACGATCGTGCTACTTCAACCCCATTGATCCATGCAATGAAAGCATCGTCGAAATCCACGTGCAGCACTGCCGAAGCAATTGCATTTATATTGGCTATGTTGAAAGCGGCTCGAATGCTAACAGAAATACACGCGGGAACAACCGTATTATCATCACCATCCTCGTAACCAAAACCACCGGCTCCCTGTAACCACTCAGAATCGTTGAATTCTTTCCCGTACCATTCACTTGGTAGGGTTGACTCATTTACCCGGTATCGCCAGATGTCTTCGGAGAATACCGCCGTTTCCCAGTGGTTAACTGTTTGTGATAATCCATTTGGGCCGAGTGTAAACATAACGCCGGCCACCAGCCATTTGGTCAGATTTTGGTTAATTTTAATCATAGTACACTAAAGGCAGAAGACCCTGCAAAGTACCAAAAATAATCTATTCCGATTGGTTTATGAGCCGGTGAGATATATAAGATGTATTGCCGTGTACTCCTTGTTGGTAAAAAACAAACAATTTTTACCCGGTAAATTGTGGTAGTGTTTTCTTGATTGTGTTTAGGTACCCCCCGTTACTTGAATTCTTTTGCAATGCTGCTGGCTAACTCTGCAAATCGATCCGGGGTCAACTTTAACTTTGGCTTATGGAAATCTATGTCGGACTCCCGATTCAGGGGAACCAGGTGAATATGGGCGTGGGGGACTTCCAACCCCAGAACAGCCACTCCAATCCTTTTACATGGAATAGTTCTTTCAACAGCCCTGGCTACTCTTTGGGCAAATAGCATTAATCCAGAGAGCGTTTCAGGATCTAGGTCGAACAAGTAATCCACTTCCTGCCTGGGAATTACCAGCGTGTGGCCCTCGGCCAGCGGGTTAATATCCAAAAAGGCATAAAACCTCTCATCTTCGGCTACTTTGTACGAGGGGATTTCACCTTTTACAATTTCAGAGAAGATAGTTGCCATGGTAATCCATTTGTTTTACAGGGAAATTTCAACAACCTCAAATTTCATCAACCCCGAGGGAACTTGAACGTCCACAACATCGCCAACCTTTTTGCCAATCAATGCCCTGGCAATGGGCGTGGCTACGGAGAGTTTTCCTTCCTTAAGGTTTGCTTCCGACTCGGCAACCAGCGTGTAAACCATTTCGGCATTGGTTTTGAGGTTCTTAATTTTTACCTTGTTGAGTATCTGAACCTGGCTGGTGTCAATTTTAGATTCGTCAATAATCCTGGCGTTGGCAATGGTGTCCTCCAGCTTTGAGATGCGAAACTCCAACATGCCTTGCGCTTCTTTTGCGGCATCGTACTCGGCATTTTCTGATAAATCGCCTTTGTCCCTTGCTTCGGCAATCATTCTGGAAATGGCAGGGCGTTCAACACTTTTCAGATGCTCTACCTCTGCACGTAATTTTAGTAAACCCTCTTCGGTTAGATAGATCACTTTGGACATATTTACCTCCTTGTAATGAAATAAAAAAGAATCCCGACCTCTCGGAACTCTTCTGAGTTGCAAATATAATTCTTTTTTAATTCAAAATCTACCAGTTGATATATTTTGGTGTTATTATTTCGGCGTAAATTAATGCTTTTTTTGCATCAAATTCGCCGGCGATTGTTGTGGCAGATTCCTGCATTTCTAAAACTTTTTCGTAGCTAAAAATCATATCGGGCTCCTGGTCTTCTTCGGGTGTTCCCGATAATTCGTTGCTATACCCTTCAATAGAACTTTCAATGGTAGATGGAATGCTATCAATTGGGGTGAACTTGGCATTTTCGGGGTTATCAAGTGGTGCTGCTTCCGATGTTGGGTATAGTTTTTCTTCGCTGGCTGTAGGGAACGGTACTTCGTACTCAACGGTAGTTATGGTTGATGCGGCGGGTCTGTAACCTCTGTGGGTTTCGGTTTTAGGGGAGGGTTCGTTAACAGGTATTCCGTTGGGCTCTTCGTACTCAATTTCCTCACCCCAGCTTTCATCGGTTGATTTTGCTTGCTCGGTACTATTCCCGGTTTTTGGGTTTAATAGCTCCTGAAGTATTTCGGCAGGATCTTGTAGTATTGTTTCTGGCTGTGGCTGAGCCACTTTTTTCCTGGCCTGCTCTTTTTTCTTTTTGCCAATTGTATTTGCTACTGCCAGAACGATGGCAATGATAATATAGATGTAGTCTCCTGAATCCATTTTACTTCTTTTTAAATTTCCATATCCTTAACCGTTGGCGAAGTGTACGTTTGGAGTTATTTTGTTCCGCCTGTTTTTCCGTTTCCTTCATCCGTACCTGAACCTCTGGTAACTGGTTATTTATGTGTTCTTTCCTTAATTTTTCCAAAGCCTTTAGCGATTCTCTTTTGCTTTTCTCAAGCTTTCTTTCGGTTTTGTTGGTCAACCTTTCGGTTTTTCGCTTATGCCAGTATGCCTGCCGTTCCCGCTTCTTTTGTTCCCGTTTGACTCTCCATGCTGATTTCCCGGGCACTACGGGAACTGTTTGCGGTGATAAATTTTTCGAGCAGCCTTGGATTACAAAGGTCAGCAAAAAGATGTAAACACAAATATTTTTGTAAATTTGCACAAATTTTCCAATTTATTCAACCCTGAATGAAAACAAAAATAGCACATATTTTTAATATATTGGTACTTACTACCGTTATGGTAGGTTATTCCGATGGGGAATCGGGTAGTATTCCCCATACATACGTTGATTTTGGTTTTTATATTTACGAACCGGAATACATCAACCTAAGTATTATTATGGGAGCCACCAAAAAGAGCGGGGTTGGTTATGACGGTAAGGGTGTTATTGTTTTCCGTTCGGGGGATAATGAGTATAAGGCGTTTGATGCAACATGTCCTCAGCATACTAAGGATTGTGTGTCGGTTGAGTTGAACGGGAATGGAACAGGAACGGCAAGCTGCCCCCGGTGTGGTACGGTTTACTATTTAATGAACAACGGCTATTCAACCGATGGTCATCAGCTGAAACAGTACAGGGTTTCGGTGAATGGCGATTATGTTCATGTTTATAACTAGCAGTGGCTTATTGTACCGTTAGCTTATCTTCTATCATTCGGTTATTGTACTGCTGAATAATTGCCTTTAGCTTGGTCTCCATTCCCGATTCCACCTCAGGGTATTTTCCTAAAAGATTCTGGTTAAGTATTTTGTCCGTTTTGAATAGGTAAAGGCCGGTTGCCTTTGATCCATCGAACAGGAATAGGTAATCGCCCATAAAAAGCTGATAGGTGTTGGCCGTGTAGTTAATTACGAATGGCTCCTGTTTTCCGTCAAAAACATTTCTGCCAAAGGCAAAGAATGGCTTTGGATAGTTAAGGTAGCCTAAAACCGAAGGCATTATGTCAATCTGTTGGGCCAATTCGTTTACTTCGCCTTGTAAGCTTCCATCTGCTTTGTAGAACACCAGTGGTACTGCATAAGCACCAGCATTGGTCTTGTACTCAGGGTAGTAGGACTGATTGGCATGGTCGGCAGTAAATACAAAGAGCGTGCTATAGAACCAATTCATTTTGCTGGCCTTTTCAAAAAAACGCTTTAATGCGTAATCGGTGTAAGCTATACATTGGTGAATTGGCAGGGTTCCTTTTGGGAATTTACCCTCGTACCGTTCAGGAACCTTAAAGGGATGGTGCGACGATACCGAAAATAGTGCAACGCAGAATGGTTGCTTGAATTCGTTGAGTTTATCGGCAAAAAACTGAAAAAACTCTTCGTCCCAAATGCCCCACATGCCATCAAACCCATGCGAGCTGGGGTATTCGCTCATTCCATAGTAATCCTGAAAACCTGCAACGTTGGCAAAGGCCTGAAATCCCATAGAACCATTGGGGGCACCGTGAAAGAATGCGGTATAGTATCCCTCTGCACGGAGTACCGAGGCAATGCTGTTTATTTTATTGCCCGAGTAGCTGGTTAAAAAGTACGGTTCAACCATCATCGGAATGCTTGCAAGGTTCGATGGCATGGCATCAATTGACTTTCGTCCGTTGGCAAACGAGTAACGGTAGTACAGGCTGTTGTCGATAAGCGAGTCTAGGAACGGGGTAAAGCTTTCGTAGTTTTCGGGTCGGGGTTGGGTATTGTAATGTTCAATGTATTCCCTGCCAAAACTTTCCAGAATAAATATTACCACGTTGGAGTGTTTCATGGGGCCAGCGTTGGCATTCCGGTGAACCGGATTATATATTGCCTTTAACTTTTCCTGATCAAAGTAATCAATCTTTTTTAGTAATTTCTTGTGTAATGTTTTGTATATGGCAAATGGCGTATTAAGAACGATTGCGGCATCAAGCGGTTCATTTATATACTTCCCGGCGTTGCTGAGCGTGATTGGGCGGGTGCTGTGCCTGAACCCTCCTCGTAACCCCGCAACCATAAAGGTGGCAATTATGGCAAGCATTAGTGTTCCATTGGTAAAATACATGAGTTGATACTTAACCCCCTTCTGAATGCTGGGTTTGGTAACCTTTTTGTACAGCCACACGAGCATTACGGTTAATGCAATCCAGATCAGAAAAACGTACCAGTAATCGGCTATAAACTTGGGAATGAGCGATCCGAAATTATTTTCATTTTTAAATTCACTGAATACCGATGCGGTTGTTCTCCGCATGGTAAAGCGGAAATATATAAAATCGGCACAGTTTGCCCCCAGGGCAATGCTGTTGGTTACAATGAACAGGTATTTTAGGGTATTCTGGTACCATCGGTTGTACCGGAACGTAAATGGAATTAGGAGTAGAAATAAATATATAAGGTTGGTGTAGAGAATCGCCGTAATATCGAATTGTAATCCCCCCCACAGTA
>JBFXEO010000161.1:0-6916 GCA_050180015.1 Bacteroidales bacterium
AGTAATTGGTATAATTGCTCTGGCTGTAAACGTATCCAAAATTAATAAAGGCAATATCAACGCCTAACTCGCTAATATGCTTCAGTTGACCAAAAGGAAACGCAAAATGTACAACCCTGTCATTGAGGACCTCTTCAATTCGAGTCTTACTACCAACAATTTGGCTGGTCAAAAACGTTTCATCTTGGGAATTCAACGACAAATGATCCAGCGTATGGGCTCCAATGGTATGGCCCTCGGTACGCAAAGTTTTTATCATTTCCCAATTCATGGGCGGTTTATCAACCAAAACAACATTCTCTGTAAAATTATCCCGGTATTCCTTAGTCCCATCAACAAAATTTGGGTTGATAAAGAAACATGCCTTTAAGTTCCTTTTGTCCAACACCGGTTTGATTTTGGTAAAACACTCATCGAACCCATCGTCCCACGAAAAAGCCACCATGCATTCATCCCTAGGTATATTTTTACTTTTTATAAGATTTACCGCATCGGTAAAATTCACCAATTTCACCCCTTTTTGTTCCAAAGAGGTGAGCAAAGTATCGAAAACATGAGGGTTCGCCATATCGTCAAGGCTAAGAAAATGCCCATTGAGGATATGAACCCCATGTTTGGGTTTTGCTGTAACGGAGATTATATCGAGTATCCTATTTCGGAGAGAAGTGCGAATTGATAATGCAATTCTATTCATGATTCCATTAGTTGAAAGAGAACACCCGTAATTTTTCTGGCCTGTTCAGCAGGGAGGTAACCCCTTTCAAATATTGTATTTATACATTCTTTCGGCACGTCATCTCTTTCACCCGCCAGTTTAATACCCCATTCTTCAATTTTCCCTGCTAAATCGGTTGGGTTATTGTCTAAAAAAGTATCACCATTAACCCCCGGCACTAGTAGTTCAACTTCCGGAAAATGCAAACCGTAGTTGTCTGTAGTAATTACTGGTAACCCATACGATAAGGCATGTACAATTGACAATCCTATGCCGCCGGGGTAAACAAAAATATCTGCTTCTTGAAAAAAGGGAACAATATCATCCCCATACAGCCCCCCTGTAAACTCTACTATATCATCAATTTTTAGCTCAACGGATAATTTCTTGAGTTCTTCAATAATTCCATCACCAACAATAAAGCAATAATATTTGCGTGTACCTCGCTCTTTTAGCACATTAATTGCTTTCAGCAGAACATCAACACGCTTTGCCGGTGTCAGTCTGCCTGAGTAAAGAAGTGTAAATACATTTTTACTTTTACCTGGAAATTCTTTACTAAAACCATAATCTTCATCGTTAATGGCGTTACCAATAACTGCTATTTTTGAATTGTTAACTCCGAGTTCAAGTAGATTATTATATCCTTGCTGACTATAGGCTAAAATATAATCTGCTTTACGATAAATAAGACTTCTACCCCACTTTCCCACCCTGCCCTGATGACCAAGCCCACCGTGCGACCACCACACAAATTTCCGTTGTGTAAATTTGGCCCACAAAAAAATAAGTATAGTATGAATGTGATGGAAATCAACGCCAGAGCAAATAATAATATCGGGTTTTAATGCCTTTACCTTTTTAAAAAATCCTTTCAAATAGTAAAACTTATGTTTAAATAAGCAGAATATCATGTATTCTAAGCATATAGCATGGTTAATTTTCGTAGGTTTAATATTCTCAAATTCATTCCCAGCAATGATATAAGTCGTAAAATGCTGATCATCCATAATTATTCTAAATGTGTCACGACGGTAATGGGCAACTATGGGTTCAACAAATAATACTTTCATCCGAACTATTTTTTAACCGATCTCTCGTAACTTATAACAATAAAAATCAGCAAACCAATGAGAAGAATATTACAAAGCACTTCAATGGCCACATAAAGCCTAAGAAAAGGAATAAACCCTATCGATTTAAAAAGGGTGAGAGATAGAATGGCAGTAAAATATAAAACCTGCCACAGACTTTGAAGTTTAATTCTATTTAAAGCCACAAATATTGAGGTAAATGAAGATGCAATAAAGTTAATGGCAAATGGCCAAACCAATAGTTTAGAAATTTCACCGGATATTCGCCATGTTTCTCCAAAAAAAAGAGTAAAAATATCAACCCCAAAAAGGATAATAATACCAATTTCTGCAATAGCTACTAACAAGGTAATTATGAGTATTGGCATCAAATCTTTGACAACGGACTGATTTGCCCTAAACCTTTCTGAACCGCGTTGAAGAATAACACTTGAAAAGGATGTTGCAACTAAAGCCAACGGAATTGAAAGCATTAATTTGGATAGATCAAAAAAACCTGCTTGGTGCGCGGAGAAGAATCTATTGATAAATATAACCGGTAATAAATTCGAGGAAGCACTCATTGCACTAGTAATCAAATTGTATTTAGGAAATTCCGAGTATTTTTTGGCCAATAGAATCGCCCTTCTTGAACTAAAATACCCAAAAGAAAATCCTTTCCTTAACGACTGAAAAAATGCAGCAACAACATTCACCAGCTGTCCCAATATATCTCCAAAAACTAGTCCCCTTGAAAAACTGTTCAATGCAAACGCTGATTGAGAAAAGCCTTCAACAATCCTCCTGGACAATTTATTCCCCGAAATTGCCAAAAATGCCTTCTTACGAATCAACCAAAAAATAAAAACCTGAAAAGTGCTGAATAAAAAAGTCCCCAGTGGAATAAATAGATCAATATAGGCCTTACTTTCATCAATATTAAGAAATATTGCTATCTGGTATTTAAAAAAAACAACAAACAAAAAGAGTAACGAGCTGGTTGTTACACTAATAATGATTGAAAGGCTAACAATTATCGATGAATCTGCATCCAGTTTGGGCAGAATAACTGTTTGCTCGTACCTAAGCGAAGAAACAACCATTAGTATCCCAATAACGCTTGAATAGACAGAATAGACCCCGAACTCCTCCGGGGCAAAATACCGACGAAGGAAAGGTTGTAGCAGGATTGGGATCGCCTGTGCAATTAATGTGCCTATTGCTAATACCGATGCGCTCCTTAAAAGCTCAGACTTAAGGATGTATTTTGGTAAAGACTTAACGCGATTCAACGATGTGGCTATTTAAACGGGAATAAATCATCCACTTTACGGGCGACTAAATAGAGAAAGCCCAGTGTTATAATACAAACCGGAATTTTCAGGAAATCCAATTCTCTGTATAATAGAATCAAACAAATAATTATAGCATTAATAATTAGTAATACAAAATCGAGTTGTTTGTGCGAATAGCCAGCTTGGACAAACCTCTGGTAAATGTGCATTCGATGGGGTGTACTCAATTGGGCCCCCAATCGCCAACGTCTATAAAGTGTTAGTGTAGCATCAAACCAAAACGGTGATGAAATCATCAACCAGTTAAAAATTGAGAAATCCAGGGTATTGTGGTAATGAATGCCCAGAACAACCAGAATGAATCCCAGCTGAGTACTTCCTACATCACCCATAAATATCTTTGCCTTTGGCCAATTCCAGTACAAAAATCCAAGAACACTGGCAGCAAGCAGCAGAACCTCCCAGCTTCCGGCAAAGGTAAAAAGGACAAGGCAAATAATTATTGCCTCTATTGAGGCAAAACCATCGGCCCCGTCCATGAAATTATAGAGGTTAATAAACCAGACCATACCCACAATGGCAATAGGGTATATTACATAAGGAATACTTAACACGTCTATTCCCGGAGTAACTGGTTTTCTTAATCCACCCAGCAAATAAAAGGCCGCTATTGAAACAACAAACTGAATAATCAATCTTATAATGGGCTTAATCTCCAGTATATCATCAGCAAAACTAATTGCAGCCAAAATTAATCCACACGCTAATGCCCAGAATAGGTTAGAATCTACCCAGCTAAAAATATAAAAAACAATTAAACCAAGATACCAGGCAACAATAATTGCTAAGCCACCGCCCCGGGGCGTTACGTCTGTGTGTAAACTCCGCTCATTGGGAAAGCTAAGAACCTTATAACGTAAAGCCCAAATACGAATTAGATATGTCATTATAAAAGAGACAATACATACACCAATAAGTATTACGATTTTAAGAATCATCCTTCTATATAGATTTTGAATTCAAATAGTAATTTACGGTTCTATCTATTCCTTCCTTTGTCGAGAATTCCGGTTCAAAATCTAATAATCGTGTTGTGCGATAGTTATCCAAAACAGATGTACCAATGAGCCTTTCATGGTAATGAGGTACAAAAAACTTCAATAAATAAATTAAACCTTTACCGGGGTTGACGAGGAATCGCCGTTTCCCAAGCGATTGGGATATTAGCCTGACTAGCTCGTCAATCGAGGGCGATTCTTTGTCTTTTGCTATCAAAATTCCGCCCTGCCTTAACTCGATGATTTTATCTATATATCCAACAATATTTTCAACATAGGTGATACTTCTTTTATTTCTTATGTTACCCAGTGGAATTACAGGGAATTTATCCACCATTCTAATTAAATCAAGCATATTGGCTTTAACGCCTTCGCCATAGACCATAGGGGTACGAAGTACCGATACACAGAATCTCTCATCATTCAGCTTTAGCAATTCCTCTTCAGCCCTCAACTTACTATATCCATAGCCATCTGTAGGGTTACAGGGAGCCGCTTCGTTCCAGGCCTCCTGGCCTTCCTTAAATTTGCCATAAACCTTTGATGAACTAATAAAAACAAAATGTGGAACACCTGAATTCTTTGCAATTTTAGCCATGCTTACAGGCAGCTCTGCGTTTACCCGTAAGTAATCGGATAAAGGTATTTTTTTACTCTGATGTACGACTGCAGCCAGATGAATAATAACATCAAAGCCCGTTAGATTAATATTCTCGGGCTTTGTATCTCTTACATCAACTTCAAAAAGCTGTTTGTACTTACTATACTTTATAAAGTTAGCTCCAATAAAACTTCCCTTACCAATCAAAAGGATACGTAACATATAGAATCCTCATTACCTTTAAGAAATAATTTAGCCGTTTAAATAGTTGGCATAAACCGATTTGAGGCCGATTTCTAGCTCAATGCTATATTTCCATCCTAAAGATGAAAGTTTTGATACATCCAGAAGTTTCCGGTAAGTTCCGTCAGGTTTACTGCTGTTCCAATCAATTCCCCCCTTATAACCAACAATTTGTTTAACTAAACATGCCAAATCAGAAATAGCCATTTCTTTACCAGTTCCAATGTTAATATGGGTGTTCTTAATCTCATGTCCACTTCTTAAATCATCAAAATCTACGTTCTCCATTAAAAATATACATGCATCGGCCATGTCGTCGGAGTGCATAAACTCTCTCATAGGTTTACCGGTACCCCAAAGAGTGATCGTTGCTTCATCGCTTGCTGATTGTTTGATACCGTACTTGTTTAGAATATCTAAAATACCCTCTTCCGAATTTCCTTTGATACCGTCAACTGGTCGTTTGTCAAAATCGGCTCGAATTGCATCCCAGTCATTATTCATCAAGCATTTCCCTAAATGCATTTTACGAATTAAGGCAGGGAGCACATGGCTTTTCTCCAAATCATAATTATCGCCAGTACCATAAAGGTTCGTTGGCATCGCCGATATAAAGTTAGTCCCATACTGAATATTGTATGATTCACACAGCTTAATTCCCGCAATTTTGGCAATAGCATAGGGTTCGTTTGTGTACTCTAAAGGAGAAGTTAAAAGGTAATCCTCCTTGATTGGCTGAGGGGCCTCTCTGGGATAAATACATGAACTACCTAAAAACAGCATTTTTTTTACCCCTGTCAAATATGATGCATGAATAACATTATTTTGAATTTGAAGGTTTTCATATATAAACTGCGCCCTATACGTATTATTGGCCATTATCCCCCCCACCTTTGCAGCAGCAAGAAAAACATATTCAGGTTTCTCCTCTTTCAAAAATTCAAGAACTGAGGTATAGTTTAACAAATTCAATTCAGAATGAGTTTTCCCAATAATATCGGCATACCCCTTTTCTTGCAGCTTCCTCTTAATAGCGCTACCAACAAGTCCATTGTGCCCAGCAATATATATTTTCGAAGAGGGGTTCACTTATTGATTCCCATTAATCAGGTTCCAATCTGCTTTTACCATTATTTTGACCAATTCCTCAAATTTAATTTTTGGTTCCCACCCAAGAAGCTTTTTGGCCTTCGAAAAATCTCCAATTAATAAATCGACCTCCGTTGGTCTGTAGTAATTCGGGTCAACTTCTACAATAACCCTTCCCGATGTTTTGTCAACGGCTTTCTCACCTACACCTTTTCCAATCCATTCTATATCAATTCCTAGCTCCTGAAACGAAAGGGTCGTAAATTCTCTGACCGTATGAATTGTATTTGTAGCAAGAACAAAATCTTCGGGTTTATCATGCTGAAGAATCCGCCACATACCCTCAACAAATTCAGGAGCATAGCCCCAATCGCGCTTGGCATCCAAATTACCCAAATAGAGTTTTTCCTGCAATCCCGCCTTAATCTTTGCGGCTGCAGCTGTTATTTTTCTGGTTACAAACGTTTCGCCCCGCCTGGGCGACTCATGATTAAATAAAATCCCATTACATGCGAACAAATTATACGCCTCCCGATAATTTATAGTAATCCAGTATGCATATAACTTCGCCACGCCGTAAGGGCTTCTTGGGTAAAAGGGAGTTCTCTCGTTTTGAGGGAACTCCTGAGCCAATCCGTAAAGTTCACTTGTAGAAGCTTGGTAAAACCTAGTCTTAAGCCCGGTATCCTTAATTGCATCAAGGAAGCGTAAGGTTCCCACCGCATCAACCTCGGCCGTATATTCAGGAACCTCAAACGATACCTTTACATGGCTCTGAGCACCAAGGTTATAGATTTCATCTGGCTCAATTTTCTCAAGGATTCGATTCAGATTGCTGGAAT
>JBFXEO010000162.1:0-6904 GCA_050180015.1 Bacteroidales bacterium
CTCTGGCATCGTTTTGGGCTCCAACGGTTCAGTAATACCACGATACAAAAAACAAATTGAGCAGGGAGGACCCGTAACTATTACCCACCCTGAAGTTACGCGGTTTTTCATGACTATTCCAGAAGCCTGTCAGCTTGTACTGGAAGCAGGAGCAATGGGGCAAGGCGGAGAAATTTTTATTTTTGACATGGGCAAATCTGTAAAAATTCTCGACCTCGCCAAAAACATGATCAAGCTGTCCGGTTTATCGCTAGGAAAAGATATACAGATAAACTTTACGGGCCTCCGACCGGGCGAAAAGCTATACGAAGAACTGCTCAACAACAAGGAAAATACCATTCCCACTTACCACCCCAAAATTATGATAGCCATGGTTCAGGATTACGAGCCGGCTGCCATATTTGCAAAAATTGACGAACTAATAAACCAGCTCTCCAACCACAACAACTTTAAGCTGGTAAGTATGATGAAAGAAATAGTTCCGGAATTTGTCAGCCGCAACTCAATTTATGAGGATATTGACCGGCATAAAAAGTTTGCAACCGATGAACAATCCAAAATCGCTTAGCTACTTTCACTCTACTCCCATACAAATCAGATTTAACGACATTGACCTGTTGGGGCATGTTACCAATTCGGTTTACCAGCAGTATTACGATTTAGGCCGGTTGGCCTACTTTGAACAGGTACTTTTGGAACACATGAATTGGGATAAGGAAGGTTTAATTATGGCGAGCATATCAATTGATTTTTTGCTACCCATTAGGATGTTCGATAGAATTGAGGTTAGAAGTAAAATCTACGAAATGGGTAACAAAAGCCTAAAAATGAGGCAGGAAATATTCAACCATACCGCCAACCAAGTCGCATCTGTAAGCAAAGCGGCAATGGTAAACTTTAGCAATAGCGAGAAGCGCACGCTTCGCATTCCCGAGAAATGGAGAAATAGAGTTGCTGCTTTTGAAAAAGATTTATTTTTTGCGGTAAAGGTTCAGTAGCCCTCCGGGAATTTCCATTAATACTATTTTTTCGTCCACATCAACCTCTAAGATCAGCTCTTCAACAGCCGGAATAATCAACTCCTCTCCCTCTTGAGATATAACGTAAAAAACCGAATTCAGGTTAAATTCCTCGTACCTCTCAATTGTTCCAACAACCTGATTTTGAGCTGACATTAACTGGTATCCAACCAAATCATCCAGGGTTAAATTATCATCATCGGGAACCTGTTCTGAAAGAATAAGCAGCTTATGCCCAACTAGCTCATCGGCCGAATGTAAATCATCAACCTCGTCAAGCTTAATAATAATTTTTTCGCTAGCCCTATACTTCGATGAACTAATAAAAAAAGGAACCGGTATCCCGTCTATTTCAACGAATACCGATTCAATGTCTTGCGGATTAACATTTAATGAATTATCCCATGTTGCCTGAAGTTCACCTTTTACTCCATGAGTTCGATGGACGTAACCAACTTCAACATAACCGGCATAATCCATGCCAATGCTATGCTTCAGGGTTTTCTGCTTCGGCGCTTTCCTCTGCAGCCGCTGCAGGTACTTCGGCTTCCTTGGCAGCCATCTCGGCACGTTTCTTCGTAATTTCCTGTGCGCGTGCTTCACGTACCTTTGATTCAGCCTCAAAGCGCTGCTTCATTGCCGTACCCTTGTCGTTGGCCAGAGAATCAATTTTAGCCTTAATTTTCGATTCTTTTTCTGTCAGCCAAACCTGAAACTTCTCTTCTGCCTGCTCCAGGGTAATTGCCCCTTTTCGCACGCCATCGAGCAAATGCTTTTTAATTAGAACACCCTTGTATGAAAGGATAGCCCTACAGGTGTCGGTAGGTTGAGCGCCTTTTTGCAGCCAGTCCAATGCCCTATCAAAATTTAATTCAATAGTAGCAGGATTTGTCAGGGGATTGTATGAACCAATCCTCTCAATGAATCTGCCATCCCGTGGCGCCCTGCTATCCGCCACCACAATGTGGTAGTAGGGAAGTTTTTTCCTACCATGGCGGCTTAGTCTGATTTTTACAGGCATACTTACGCTTTTTAGTTAAACCTACATTTTTTTAATTGCCCGGCAAAGATACACTTTTTTGGTACATTAACTAACTGAACAAATGATTTTTTACAGGTTATTTTTGCCGATAAACGGGGTACGTCCTACTCCATGTGTGGGGCATTATAATATCTTTGCAGGTAGATAATTTGAACTTACCCGATGAAATTTCAGGATAAAGTAGGCATAATGGTCGAACAACTTTTCGAATCGGCTTTGCGGGGATGGAACACCCACAAGGTAGGCATACTGTCAACCGTCATTGCCCACCTGCTTTTACTCATTTCGTTTTTAATTTTTACAATAGATACCCGTAAGGAATATTACGGCTCCACCATAGAAATGGAATTTGAACAGGAAAAAACGGAAGAGGAGGTTGTTGCCCCCCAACGCGTGCTACTGCCTAAAGATGCCATAAATCCAGAATTTGAGTCGGAAGCCATTAAAAATTTTGCCATAGATGCCTCGGAAAAAGACTTGAACCCAGGCCTGAGCGATGAAAAAAATATCGATGCAAGCGATCTTTACCATGAGGCAAACAGGCTAAAGGAAGAAATGCAAAGCAACAAGCAGCTCTACGATGAGGCCCAAAAAGATCCCGAAGGATTAATCCCCAACATCCCCGAAAAAAATATTCCCGAGGAAAAGAAAAACCAGTATAAAGGCCCAACCGTTGTATCGTACTACTTGGAGGGGAGAAAAGCTAAGCACCTCCCTATTCCGTCGTACAAGTGCCAGCTTGGCGGACAGGTGGTCGTAAACATTGAAGTTGAACCCGATGGTAGGGTTATACATGCTGATATTGACAGACAAAATTCAATTACCGACGATTGTATAAACGATGCGGCAGTAGCAGCAGCTCTCAGCAGTAAATTTACCTCATCAGCCGGAATTGCAAAGCAGAGGGGAAGTATTACCTACCTGTTTGTTCGGCAGTAAGGAATTGTATTCGGTAAGAAAAGGAGTAAGCGGCTGCTATATTTAGAAGGCGGCCATCAGCAGGTTAATATCGCGCGAGGGCAGGTTGTAGAGCCGTCCTAAATACTCATTGGTTAAAATTCCGTTGTACACATAAACGCCATGCCTTAAACCGGCATCCTCCTTCAACTGGTGCTTAAAGCCCCCCGCTTCGCCAATAATACCAAGCATAGGGGCAAACA
This sequence comes from Bacteroidales bacterium, assembly GCA_050180015.1. Taxonomy (GTDB): domain Bacteria; phylum Bacteroidota; class Bacteroidia; order Bacteroidales; family Tenuifilaceae; genus JBFXEO01. The sequence goes on from JBFXEO010000162.1 coordinate 3,222, forward strand.
CATTGCTCATGGCAATAGATGCCGTCCGGGCAACACGCGAAGTTATGTTGGGCACACAGTAGTGTGTTACGTTGTGCTTTACAAACGACGGGGTGTTGTGATCGCGTATCTCCGAGGTTTCAAAACATCCCCCCTTATCAATGCTTAGGTCTATTATTACAGAACCCTTTTTCATCAGTATAACTAAATCCTCGGAAATTATGTAACGCTGGTTAACTTCCTCTGGCGATACAGTTCCAATAACAACATCGGCTGTTTTAAGAACCCTTTCGAGTATTTGTGGATGGAATATTGAGGTGTAAAGACGCTGACCAAGTAAATTCTGTAACTCCATCAGGCGTTTAATGGAATTGTCGAACACCTTAACGGTGGCACCTAAGCCCAATGCAGCCCTGGCGGCAAACTCGGTGGCAGTCCCAGCACCCAGTATAACCACCTCGGTGGGTGTTATTCCCGATATTCCACCAAGCATTACCCCTTTCCCCCCATTTACATTGCTCAGGTATTCAGCGGCAACCAGAACCGATGTATTCCCCGCAATGGCATTCATGGAACGGACTACAGGGTATGCCCCATCTGCATCGCGAATGCTTTCGAAAGCGATGGCCGTAACCTTTTTCTGGATCAAATTCCGAAGATAATCGCCGGTGGTGCTATTCAAATGCAGTGACGATATAATCACCTGATTCTCACGCACAAACTCGTACTCGGAAGAAATTAACGGTGCAACTTTAAGGATAATCTCACTCTGGTAAACTTCCTGGGGAGTGTCAACTATTCGCCCACCTTTTTCACTGTAATCTTTATCGGAATAATTTGCAGGCCTCCCCGCCTCCTTCTCTATCACAATTTCGTGCCCCCGATTTACCATCATCTCAACAGCTTCCGGGGTTAGAGGGATTCGGCTTTCGGTTAAATCAACCTCCCTCGGAATTCCGATGATTAACTTCCGGTTTTTTTTCCCGTACTCCAATCGTTCTTCCTGTACAAGTAAACCTTTTGCATACGGAAATTCGGGAATAGGTGATGTTGAGCGTCCCATGTTTTAATTGGCTTTAGAATCAAATACTGATACGAATATCCGGTAAAATGGTTTAATTAACAAATCGAAATATGAACCGTACGCGTTAGGTCATCGTTAACGTTGATGGTTAACCTTACCACACCTTCGCGAGGTAAGATGTCCTCTATAAGTTCCGGCCATTCTATAAGACAAATTCCACCATCGCCATAAAAATACTCTTCGTAGCCGAAATCGAAAACCTCATCAATCTTGTTAATCCGGTAAAAATCGAAATGGTAAACGGGAGAATTCCCCCCATCGCGATACTCATTTACCAGGGCAAATGTCGGACTGGAAACATTATCGGCAACGCCCATCTGCCGGCATAGTGCCTTTATCAGCGTTGTTTTACCGGCCCCCATAACTCCATAAAAGCAAACTATCCTATAATTCTGAATAATTTTAACCAGCTGCCGCGCAACATCCTCCATGGCGGATAAGCTGGGTATATTCACGGTCTGTACCTCTGGCATGTTGTAAGTGCTATTTAATTGGACTTAACACTACAAATGGAACTATCATTTCCTCCATGGATATTCCTCCATGCTGAAACGTGTTTTTGTAGTAGCTTACGTAGTAGTTATAGTTGTTGGGGTATGCAATAAAGCTGTTCCCAAAGGAGAAAATAAATGAGGAGCTGACGTTTGGTTTTGGAAGATGCGCATCCTCGGGTTTCCGAATTTCAAAAACTTCCCTGGGGTTATAGTTTAAGCTACGGCCCAGCTTGTACCGAAGGTTGGTGGATGTTGCCCTATCGCCTATAACCTTCACCGGATTTTGCACGCGAATGGCGCCATGGTCGGTTGTAATTACAACCTTTACATTTTGTTTTGAAGCCTCTGAGAACAAAATTTTCAATTCGGAATGCTGGAACCACGATCGGGTAAGCGACAGGTAAGCAGCCTCATCGGAAGCCAGCTCCTTCATCATATCGGAGTCTGTCCGGGCATGTGACATTATATCGACAAAGTTGTACACCAACACCGACAGGTCATTTTTGAGTACCTCCTTCAGGTTATCAACAAACCGCTGCCCGGCCTTTAACGTGTTACTTTTCTCGTAGTAGGTTTTATAGTTTTTACCCAGCCGCTGCAGCTGCGCGGTCAGCAACTCCTGCTCGAACATATTCTTACCGTCATCTTCCTCATCGAAAACCCAAAGGTTTGGATAATTTCGCTGTATTTCAAGGGGCATCAAACCTGCAAAAATAGCATTCCGTGCATACTGCGTTGCTGTAGGCAGAATGCTAAAGTAAGTTTCATCCGCATCAACTCTCCATTCCTGTGTTAGCAGGGGTTCCACCGCTTTCCACTGGTCATACCTGAAATTGTCAATAAGAATCAACAGTACCGGCTGGCCGGAATCGACAATCGGGAATACTTTACTCCGGAGCAGGTTGGAGGACAGCAACGGTTTATCCTGATGGTTGGGGCTGAACCAGCGGATGTAGTTATTTTTGATAAACTTGGCAAACTCGGAGTTTGCCTCAAGGAGCAACATCTCAAAAATTTGCCTGTAGCCGGTGTCGGACGAATCGACCAACTTAAGCTGCCATGCAACCAGCTTGCGGTAAATATCAACCCAGTCAGATGTTAGCCTTGCCTGCGAAATACTCTCGCTTACCCGGCCAAACTCAACCCTAAAGTCGGAAACCTGCTTTTCGGTGATTAAATCGCGTGCGTGAACATTTTTCTTTATTGATAGAAGAATTTGCTTAGGGTTTACGGGTTTTATAAGATAATCGGCAATTTGCGAGCCCACCGCCATATCCATAATATTCTCCTCCTCGCTTTTGGTAACCATTACAACGGGAAGTGTAGGTTTAACGGCCTTTATCAGGGGAAGTGTATCCAACCCGCTTAAACCGGGCATGTTTTCGTCAAGAAATACCAAATCGAACTGGTTCGCTTGAACCTGCTCAACGGCTTCGTTACCGTTCGATGCGGTGAAGACCTTATAGCCCTTCTGCTCCAGAAAGATTATGTGTGCCTTCAGTAAATCTATTTCATCGTCAACCCAAAGAATAGTTACCTGCATACAAACAGCGTTGTAGTTTATTTTTCGATACTGTAATTCTCCCTGAAAAACTTCAGGTAATCAGGAACAGACTTATCGTTTAGGAATAGGGCAAAATTTTCGATGCTAATGGCAAAAATCTGGTAATCGGCCTTGTTCAGGATGCTAAATACCCTATCGTTTTTGCTAATCAGGGTAAAGTATTTGGTTGCAACCTTCTCATCCTTAAACCCGGAAACGCTAATTATTTCTATAAAATCATTCAACGGCTGATTTGAAACCGAAAGATCCGTCTCGATAAAGTAATCGACATTGAACGAAACAAGGTTGAATTTAAGCTGATTTATGTTAGACCGTTTGGGAACAAGCAGTAGGAACAGGTGCTCACCCGAAGGCCTGCCGTAGTTAAGCGTTACCGTATCTGCTGCTGTTTTGTTCTCGGCAACTGCAATGCCTGCATTACCCGATGCTATCTGTAACTCTTTTTGGTTCAGATAACTAATCATATCCAGTGCGGTTTTTCCTTCCTGTGTCTCGGCGAAAGTATTCGAAAGTTTATCGAGCGATGCCTTAAAGGTTCTAATGTCGGACGTTTTCCCCAAGC
>JBFXEO010000163.1:0-6879 GCA_050180015.1 Bacteroidales bacterium
TACAAAGAATTAAAATTAAGGCAATGTTGTATAGCATAAATCGCTTTATATCAATAAAATCAATAGTTTTAGAAAAGGTGTTTTATATCACCAATTTTGACTAAAGTTTTATGAAACATTGGGTATAATTTTGCGTTATTAGCATTAAGGTTTTAGGGTTAATAGTTGGTTAAAGGTTTAGTTAATTTAGGTTAGTTTTAGGGTGTAAAAACGGTGCCGATTGTTCGGCACCGTTTTTAGTTTCTGTATGCGGAACCCTTTGCAGTGCAATGGCCTTCGGCCATTTCGACGAGTTCAATGTCCAGATTCCCCATACGCTGAGCTTGGCTAAGGGTACAGGAACCATCGGGCACCAAATAATTTGCTATTTTCCCGAATTTCGTGTAGGTTTGGCATAGTTTGAAAACCTCCATGAAAAGTTACATCAACAAAATCTCACTTTTTTTAGTTGCCCTTTACAGCTGTTACCCCTCCGAACAACGCCAGGAGGTAAGCCAGGTATTTCGATACAACGAGAGCAAGGGCATAACCTCGCTGGACCCGGCTTATGCCAGAAATCTGTCTTTGATTTGGCCTGTAAATCAGCTGTACAACGGATTGGTACAGCTATCCGATTCGCTTACCATTGAGCCGTGTATTGCAAAAAGCTGGAAAATTTCCGATGATGGTTTATGCTATACCTTTTATATAAGGGATGATGCTTTTTTTCACGACAACGTTGTTTTCCCTGCTTCTAGGGGGAGAAAGGTTGTTGCCCCTGATTTTGTTTATACATTCAACCGGTTGCTAGATCCAAGAACGGCCTCGCCGGGTGCCTGGGTTTTGTCCGCTTTGAATAAAAGTTTTGAGGGCGACAGTAATGGTTGTAGTGCGCCGTCCGATAGCGTTTTTGTGGTTCACCTGGCAAACCCGTTCCCCGCATTCCTCGGATTGATGAGCATGCCGTACTGTTTTGTGGTTCCCCACGAAGCGGTAGAGAGGTATGGTAACAACTTTGGCAGAAACCCGGTTGGGACAGGGCCGTTTTATATGAAATTCTGGAAGGATGGAGAAAAGTTAGTGCTTCGTAAAAATTGCAGGTATTTTGAGAGAGATTCTGCCGGAGTGGCATTACCGTACCTTGAGTCGGTTGCAGTAACCTTTATTGCCGATAAACAGTCGGAATTCCTGGAGTTTATCGGCGGGAATATCGATTTTTTATCGGGTGTACATGCTGCGTCAAAGGATGAACTGTTAACCCGTACCGGAGAGCTAAACCCAAAGTATAGGCAACGGGTTAAAATGATTACCGGGCCTTACCTGAATACCGAATACCTGGGAATTTTGCTGGATACTTCGAAAATTACTGCAAAAAGTTCATGCTTACTCGACGAAAGAGTTCGAAAAGCAATAGGGTATGGGTTTGACCGGAACGCCATGATGCTTTACCTGCGTGGCAACATGGGTTATCCGGCCAATCAGGGCTTTATTCCTCCCGGGATGCCGGGGTTTGGTGATGCAACGGAAGGCTTTGCCTATAACCCCGCCTTGGCCCGTGAACTACTCGCCAAGGCTGGTTACCCTAACGGGAAAGGGTTGCCGGAAATAACAATTTCTACTACCGATGATTACCTGGATATTTGTGAGTTTATTCAGCATCAGCTGGGTGAAATAGGCATGGATGTTAGAATAGAAGTTCTACCTGGAGCCGCTTACCGCGAAATGATGGCAAATTCCAAATTGCCGGTATTCCGCGGCTCGTGGGTTGCCGATTATGCTGACCCGGAGAATTACCTTGCATTGTTTCTGAGCGATAATTTTTCGCCCAAGGGGCCTAATTATACCCATTTCTCCAATTTGGAATTCAATAGGTTATACGGTAAAGCGTTGAGTGAACCTGTCTATCAAAATCGATTGCCATACTATAGGGCAATGGATTCAATGGTTGTGGACAAGGCTGTTGTAATTCCGCTTTACTACGATAAGGTGGTACGGTTTTTATCGGCAGATGTTGAAGGAATTGGCGTCAATCCCATGAATCTGCTAGTGCTAAAAAAAGGGAGGAAAACAAATACAGCTGCTGGTAATTAGCGCGATTGTGTAGAGTTGGTAAGGTATAAAAGGTATAATTGAATGAGTTTATGGAGTAGTTCTTTTAGTTAAAGCATTCTATTTAAATAAATTAATGTCGGGTAAAATGATTGTTGTTGCAGATAGTGGTGCCACCAAAACCGATTGGCGGATAATGGATGAAAATGGGCAAATTTTTAATTTTGAGACCGTTGGCCTTAGCCCATACTTTAACACCGAGTCTGATTTTTTGGATGCACTTGGCCCTAATTTTCCTGCAAAGCTGGATAAGAATAGTATTACCAATGTTTACTTCTACGGATCGGGATGTGGCGTACAGGAAAAGGGGGAAGACGTGGCGAGGTATCTTCGATCGTTTTTTTCAAGTGCAGAGGCGTTGGCTCTGTCCGATGCGCTGGGCGCTGCCCGCGCTTTATTTGCAGATAACCCCGGAATAGTTGCGATTTTAGGAACGGGATCCAATATTACCTTTTACGACGGTGAAAGGCTGGAGAGCAAGACCCCGTCGCTGGGATATACCCTGGGCGACGAGGGTAGTGGGGCCGACATGGGAAAAACACTTTTGCGGTCGTATTTGTATGGCCACCTGCCCGGGGATTTATCGGATAAACTTTGTGCCAGCTACAATGTTGATCTTAGCCATGTTTTGGATATGATCTACTCTAGCCCACGACCATCCGCTTACTTAGCTTCGTTTGTGCCTTTCTTGGTCGAAAATATTAATCATCCTGCAGTCACAAAAATAGTGGATGAATCGTTGGAGATGATGTATAAACACCATCTGGCAGTTTTTTGTAACCTGCCGGAACTTTCTGTTGGTGTTGCTGGATCGGTGGGATATTTGTTTCGCAGCCGGCTGAACCTACTTGCAGCCCAAAAGGGATTTAAAATTTCAAAATACCTCCGTTACCCCATAGAGCGTTTAGTTAAGTACCATGCGGGCCATTAGGATATTTTACGCTTAAACCCTGATGATTTCCATAAGCTATCCACATAATCAATACATTCTTTAGCCTTTTGCCTCTCGTTTAGCAGGTCAAGATTATGGGAAAGGTTTTTCATCAGTAAGGCCTCTGCCAGCTTGTACCCGGCAACTCCGCTAAGTTCAATGGCGCTTCTATAGCTGCCGTGGGTTGCTTTCAGGTTGTTGGCACGGATGTAGTACGATGCCCGTAAAACCTCTCCAAGTATTATTCCAGGATAGCTCCGCAATGGGTTTAGTATGCTGAATATTTGCCCAATGGTGCTATTCTCGGTGCTGCAGATGGGCGAGTTTTCTACCGATAGCCGGTAGAACTTGGTTAATAGGAAGCAAATGGCCGATCGGTGGTTTTGCGATGTTAACTTATCGTTTAGCTCAATAAAATTTGGGAAATATTTTTCACGCTTTGAAAAAACTAGCATTGGTAGTAAGAATTCGGCAAAATCTACTCTGTCGTTATGGTTTAGTAATGATTTTGAATAGTTTATTGCCAGGTTAATCCATGAGTCGGGATTTCCACTACCCATAAAAGATTCGTACATGGTATGGTTTGCAAACCAGATTCCTGCAAGTGTAGGCTTAAGTACATTGAACTCTCCTTGCCTGCTTGCGTTGAAGTGAGAAAATGCAAGGCTATCCATCGATATAAAACCAATGTAAGCAAGAAGTGTGTTGGCAAACAGCGTACCGTCTTCAGTCCTGGAATGGATCAGGTACTGCTTTATGAGAAACGAGAATGAATCTACAAGATGGTTGAAGTCTATGTTCCCTTCAAATAGCAACTTACGGGCAGCTGGTTGTTGGGCGTAATGTGGAACCAGTATGTTCCTCATGTAGGAATCGTTCCGCAGGGTTGCTGGAATTGTAGGGGAAGCCAGTGCGCGCTCCAGAGTAGTATTATTTAACCTGAAAAAATCGAACAGAACCTCCACCAGGCGTTCCTTGTAGGTTAGCTTAAACAGGGTCTCAAGCACCGATGGTTGGAGCTCATTGTCAGCCAGGTTAGTATCAATCCAGGAAAGGAGCTTTTTGTTAACCCCTTGCTCCTTTCGGATTAAATTCTGAACAACCAGCATACTTGCCATTTGCTGGTTTGCTATTCGGATGTATTTTGAATATCCGCCGAATGTATCAACCTGGGTTTCCTCAACTATAATTCCGTACGAATTGAGCTCTTCGTATGCGGTATAGTAATTTCCCGATAACCGTAGGTGAATGGGGTAAATATTTTTTAGTTCATCTTTTGAAACAAACCGTAATCCGTAATCCGAGAGCAGGATAATTTGATTCAGGATATCAATTTTTTCGTCGGAATACTGCGAAAAGTAAACCTGTTTCTTTAGGAACTCGCTAAGAATATCGATCTGATCAGTGGGCAGGTTGAATTTTTCGGGTACGAAAGTTTGAATAAAAAGCTGCAGGAAGTAGGGGTAAGCAATAATTTCCCGTAGGTCAGGGTGCATTTCGTACACCAGCATCCTACTATTGTGCTGCTTGTTGATGGTATTATCAAGGATACTCTGAATTTCATCCATGCTAAACGGAGGAATGTTGGCCCCATCCCGGGTGAAAATATCGGCATGGGTGAAGTACCATTTACTTTTGTCGTGTATGTACGACGAAAAAGTTTTCCAATTCGACTGCCTGGTAGATATAATCAGCTTGAGGTTAGGGGAGGTTGAAAACTTTTCGGCCAGGTCGGCCAACGAGTTTAAGATTTTCTCCTGCCTTGCCCCCTGCGATGTAATCTCATCGAGTGCATCAACAATAAAAATAAACTTGCCTTGCGATGGAATATCATCCTTTGCTACAGCACCAATGAAATTACTGTCGGGTTCAAGTCCTAAAAGTCGCATTAGCCAAACGTCAATGTAAATTTCAGAAGGTGCAAATTGATCCAGCAAGTGTGCCGGAATAAATAGCAGAACATTTTTGTCCCTATTCTTTTTCCGTTGTTGATTTAGCACCCAGTGAGCAAGTAGGGTTGATTTGCCATATCCACCCGGCGCAATTAGCGCTGTTGCGGGGGCGGGATTTTTTATAAAATCGGCCAACCGGTCTTCGGCAAATTCCCGTTTTACGGTACATTCGAAATCTATCCCCGATTTTAGCTTGATGCGTTCAACGGTATTGCTGCTGATTGTTTTTGAATTTTCCAGCACAATTTCCCAATACCCAGCCGGGTAGAAATCGGTTTTATTCCTACACTGTACGCAGTTTATGTTAAAATCTTCCCAATCTTTATAACCCACAAAACGGGAAAGGATGTCAAGTGTGACACGCGACGGATTAGAATTCGTTGATAGGAAGCCAAACACACGCCGGAGGGTTGCGGGGCTAATATATTCCTTGGTTGATTCTAGTACGCTGTAGGACAAATGAATACAATCTTTTTGGTATGATATTTTTCTGCCGAACGTGTGCTCAATTTCCGATTTTAATTTTTCAACCATTTCAGATTAGCTGCCAGATGAGGAATAATATAAAGCCTTATTGCTATTGACCTACAAATATAATTGTTTGTTTATTTATCATAATTTAACGATAAAAAAAACTTGACTGATTTGACATGTTGTGGCAGCTATAAACCACAATACATTTGCCATGTAAGGTAAGCAATAAAAAAATATATAAAATGAAAAAACTTTTATTTCTTGCAGAGGCTAGTTCCAGAAAGTTTAGTGTTGATATTGGGGTGTTCATTGTTTTCTTCCTGGTTACATTGATTTTTGTGATTTCAATTGTACATACATTATAGTTGGCAACCAAAACCATATAGCTATGCTAGGATCAGTTTGGAAGTCGTGTCATGCTTCAGTTTGCAGCCTGAACTTTATAAATGAAAGAGGAATTGTAATTGACACCCTTACCGGCTTTAAGGTGAAGGATTCGCTGGTTACATCGGAGCAAGCCTTTTATATCCCCAGGGCAAAGAAAGTTGATATACGCTTTGTCGATGAAGACGCTAATACAACAACAGTTTCGCTAAAAATTGATTACCAGGAATTGGTGAATGACCTGAAGGTTGGCTTTACCAACAATCATTCCGATTATGCGGTCTTTAACCTCAATTTTCCGGATTTTAAGTATATACCAAGCCTGTTATTGAGTGAGCGCAGGCATTACTCCATTGGATCGCAGGTTGCAATGCTTAGTTTCGGCTGCGGTTGCCCCAATCTATCAATTAAAAACGCATTTATATCCTCTGCATTTGCAAATTCAAACGGGTTAAGATATTTGCAACTGGATGGTCTTACCAGCTTTGGCAATAGCGGATCGCCCGTTATAGATCCCAGCTCAATGCAGGTAATAGCAATAATATCGCGTAGGAACACTCCGGCAGCAAGGGCTTATCGGCAGCTACAGGATACCATCTCGTCGAATTTGGAGGAGTTAAGAAAAATTGAAGGAAACTTAAGGCTAACAGATATTGATCCAATTCAGGTTTTGATCGCAAATCAAAACCAGTTCAAGCTTATGGTAAATAGTATTTACAAGTATGTTGCAATGGGATCGTCCCAAGCCATTATGCTCGATCAAATTCTAACATACTTCAATGAAAAATACATGGAAAATCAGTATGATAATATTAATTTGGAAAAGGTTGGCGTTAATTTTATGGAAAGTTAATCGGTTTAATTAGAAAGGGGAAAGGGGGTAGCCTTCAGGGCCACCCTCTTTTTTTGCAAAAACTTTTTTGGTGTCTTTATCGTGAATTGGCCGTAAAGTGTGTTTTTACAAGGGTTCGTCATTATAAAATTCGGGTGGATTTGTTCTATAGGTATTGATTGAACCGTTCTGTTTCGTTAAATCTTCTTAAATTGTGC
>JBFXEO010000164.1:0-6736 GCA_050180015.1 Bacteroidales bacterium
CTCTGGATGCACAGAATGCTACAGATGCAAAAAGCTTTCTGTCGCTAACCAACGGAGTGGCATACACCATGCAGGATGCCTTTGGAATACAGGGAGATATCCATATACTTTACTACTTCGATTTTTTGTCGGGTGAGGGTAATGTAATTTCATCTCCCGGTGCAAATATCGATAATTCAGTTTATACCGGTGATTATGGATTATCGAACTGGACAACTAAAAATACTACCCGCTTTTACCCGGTAAATCTAACACAGGGACAGTTTGAGGCTATTACCGATCCTGTTTATGTTGTCGGGCTTTATTCTGAGGCCGATGGAAAACGGAAGGCAAAGAATCTTGCTGTGGGTGATACGTACTCATTTAAAGTTGAAAGCACATCAAAATATGGTGTTCTCCGGGTGTATCAAGTCGATGGTCAAGATTCTGGTAGCGTTGTATTTACTGTGGCGATGCAAAAATAAATTTTTGGCGATGCGGTTATTTCAAATTATATCAACAGGTATAATTTTTTTCATTTTATCTGCATTTACTTCCAGCGCTCAGCAATGTGTTAATGGAAGGGTTGTTGATGCTACATCTAAAAAACCACTTCAAGGGGTTGCCGTGTTTGTTAGGGGTACCGGTTTAGGTGTAACAACCGATTCGTTGGGACAATTTAAAATTTGCTCATCGGGTAAACCCATTGATGCTTTAGTTTTTAGCCACTTGGGCTACAGTCCGTGTGAGTACAAATTAACCAGTCCACTTAACCCAATTAGTATTGAAATGGCAACATCATCAATACGCATTGAACAGGTTGTTATTACCGCTACACTTACACCGCAGAAGACTTGGGATGTTCCCGCGTTGGTTTCCGTGATTGACAGTGTTGGTATTAAAAGTGAGCCAGCTACCAATGTTGATAATTTACTAAGGACTATTCCCGGGCTTTTCGTGAGCCGGTCGAGCGGGGTTTACTCCAAAAACGCCTCTGTTACCATGCGGGGCCTGGATGGTTCCAACAGGGTACTCATTCTTTACGATGGCGCACCCTTAAACAAAACTTCCTACGGTTTTATCAACTGGAGCCTGATTTCGCCCGACATGGTAGATCAGGTTGAGGTGGTTCATGGCCCGTCGTCGGCGCTGTTTGGGAATAATGCCATGGCCGGAGTTATCAACATTCGGACTAAATATCCAATTGATTCTCCTTTTTATGGCTCAATTACCGGTGAAACCGGAAGTTTTGACCTTTACGGGGCAAGGGTAATGTTAGGCGGAAAAATCCCGCTAGGGAAGAAGGATGTTAAGGTACTGGCCTATGGATTCTGGAGAGAAGGCGATGGCTATATTGCCGATACTCCCAACATAGGGGACTCTACCAGCGTTGCTATGTACTTGAAGGAGAAAGGTGCATCGGTTAAACTCTATATCCCGGTTTCCGATAGCGCATCGTTCTTTGTGGGCGGAAATTTATATGACGATAAACGCGGTGGTGGGCGTTCTGTATATATGGACGATGGAAGTTACGATTCCTATACAACCCAACGGTTCCGCTTTGGGTATAATGGAAATGTAAAAGGTTTTATGCTTGATATTTATGGCTTTGTTCAGCGTGAAGTGTACGATAGGCAGAATGAGTCGTTGAACGAGACGGGCGACACGTACAGACTTTACTATACCGATCAGGTTTCAGGGGATTTAGGTCTATGGGCTAATGCCTCGAAATTGGTAGCAACGCAAAATACGGTAACCGTTGGCGTTGATTTGAAGCACGGCTGGATGGATGCCGGGGATACCTACAGAACATCCACCGATTACATAGAGCGCGATGGCAAGGTGACTTTTGGCGCTTTGTTTGTTCAGGACGAGCAGGCTTTATTTGATAAAAAGGTTAGAGTTTTAGGCGGGTTACGACTCGACTATGCAAGGTTTTTCAATGGGTACCTTCGGGTTGATGATCCTACCAAAGCCACAGGTTTTCAGACCGATACCATTTCAGATTTCCCGGCAAGTTCGTGGGTATCGGTTAATCCCAAGTTAGGAATTCGGTATTTGCCTGCAAGCTGGCTAAGCGTGTATGGTTCGGTTTCATCGGGATTTATGCCGGCCAAGCTTGATGATTTATGCTCATCGCGTAAAATTACAAAGGGTTTTAAGCTGGCGAACCCGGGGTTGAAACCCGAACACCTGCTTACTTACGAAATCGGGGGTGGTTTTACATTCGGCGAAACTGCGAGGTTGGATGCGGCATTTTACCTTTCCGACGGAAAAGATTTTCAGTATTTTGTTTCAACAGGCGATTCCATCGATACTGGTGGCACCGAGTTGAAGCCTTTTGTGAAAAGACAAAATATTGCAGGAGTTCGGATTTATGGAAGTGAAATCTCCTTGAAGGTTAATCCGCTCCGTTGGATGCTATTCAAGGCGAGCTACTCCTTCAACCATTCAAAAATAACAAGCTACGATGCCAATATTTTGTTGAATGTTGATTTAACGGGGAAAAAGTTGGCGGAGGTGCCGTTGGAGCAGGCATCGGCTGAATTATATATTACCAACAAGTACATAAATGCTGGCATTCTATGGACATACATTGGTAAACAGTGGGGCGATGAGATTAACAGCTACAAAAATGACTCGTGGAATACTTTTGATATGCGAATTTGGCAAGAGCTTGGCCCAATTAAGGCAACTTTGGATATATTCGATATTTTCGATAATCCATATACCGACAAAAAGGGATTGATGTCGCCGGGTAGATTTTTCCAGCTGGCAGTTTCGTATAGTTTCAGGTAATTAATATGTAGGGATATGAGATTACAGTTAAAGAGGATAACAATGCTTGTTGCCGCTGCAATGGTATTTACGATGTGCGGGACAAAAAATCAAAATAACGATAAAATTTCTGGCAAGTTGGTTGTTTTCCATGCGGGTAGTCTTTCCATGCCCCTGAAAGCAGCGGTTGAAAGTTTTACAAGGATTCACCCCAATGCCAAAATTTACCTTGAGGCGGCGGGAAGCGTTGAGTGTGCACGCAAAATTACCGAGTTGCGTAAACCCTGCGATGTGTTTGCCTCTGCCGATTATAGAGTGATAGATAAGTTGCTGATCCCTGATTTTGCATCGTGGAGCATTCCGTTTGCCGGAAACGAAATGGCTTTGGTATTCCACGATAAATCGAAATACTCCGATCAAATTAACGTGAATAATTGGCCGGAAATACTCGGAAAAAACGACATTGCCTACGGCCGGAGCGACCCCAATACCGATCCTTGCGGTTATAGAACTGTTATGACTCTTAAACTTGCAGAGCAGTATTATCAAAAAAGAGGATTAGCCAACGAAATTTTAAATAAGGATAATAAATACATGCGCCCCAAGGAGGTTGATTTGATTGCATTGCTTGAGTCTGATGTTATAGATTATATGTTCCTGTACAAATCGGTTGCGGTTCAGCATGGTTTTAAATACTTAGCCCTTCCCCTGGAGATTAACCTTTCCAGTCCAGTTTTTGAAAATCAGTATTCAAAAGTTTCGGTAGATGTGGTTGGCAAAACGCCGGAATCTACCGTTACAATAATTGGGGAACCAATGGTATATGGGTTAACCATACCCAAAAGTTCTAGGAATCCGGAACTGGCAATTGAGTTTGTAAAGTTCTTTTTAAGTCAAAATGGAGGTATGTCAATATTGAAGAATATGGGGCAAACACCTATTGTGCCAAGCCGAACATCAACTTTCGATAGCATTCCTTTACCCCTAAAGGTTTTTGCGTTGAAGTAAGGGGTAATAGAAAAATTGTGATTAAGAATGAAGCGGTTTACTGGAAACAAATCATTATTTTTTAACTTCTCGTGGTTCAAGCTAATTGCTGCGCTACTGGGCGGTTTAGTGTTGCTTTTTATTGTATCGCCATTACTTGGAATGGTGATTGAAACACCTGTAAAAAGCCTTACAGATGCTGCTGCCGATCAAGAGGTGGTTGATAGCATTTGGCTTACCGTTTGGGTGTCGATGGCAGCAACATTATTTTTTGCGGTTATGGCCATTCCTTTTGCCTATTTCCTTGCCCGGTACGATTTCCCTTTTAAACGATTAGTCCTTGGAATTATCGATTTACCAGTGGTAGTTCCGCATTCTGCCGCCGGTATTGCAATTTTGGGTTTTATCACACGGGGAGGTATTCTGGGAAAAGCATCTTCGTTGGTTGGGATAGAATTGGTTGGATCAGCGGGCGGAATTGCCTTGGCTATGGCTTTTGTAAGTATTCCGTTCCTTATCAACGCTGCCCGGGAGGGGTTTGCACTTGTACCTGAACGTTTGGAAAAAGCTGCGTTGAATTTGGGCGCATCGTCGGCCACCGTTTTTTTTACCATATCGCTTCCCCTGGCATGGCGGAGTATTGTCTCTGGTTTAGTAATGATGTTTGCAAGAGGGATGAGCGAATTCGGAGCAGTTGTTATTGTAGCATATCATCCAATGGTTGCTCCCGTTTTGATATTTGAAAGGTTTGGGGCTTTTGGTTTAAAGTATGCACGTCCTGCCGCCGTTCTATTTATTGGAGTTAGCTTGATTGTGTTCATTGCTATTCGTCTGTTAGCTAAAAAACCGAAAGACAATGCTTAGGGTTGAGGGTATATCAAAAACTTTCGATAAGTTTTCGTTGAACGCTATTTCGTTTAGCGTAAACGCTGGCGATTACTTCATGCTGCTTGGCCCGTCGGGGGCAGGAAAATCAATGATCCTTGAGATCCTTGCAGGATTAGTATCACCCGATAAAGGCGATATCACTTTAAATGATGAAAATATCACTCTAAAGCCAATAGGCGGCAGGGGGATAGGTTTGGTCTTTCAGGATTACGCAGTTTTCCCGCACATGACGGTTTCCAGCAATATTGCCTATCCGCTGCGGAGAAAAGGATTAAAAGGAAAAATGCTGCACAGACGGGTTCTGGAACTGGCCGAAAGAGTCTCTGTTAGTCATCTTTTAGATAGAAAACCCGAGACTCTTTCAGGCGGCGAATTGCAAAGAACAGCTCTTGCCCGAACGCTTGCGTTGGAACCCAAGTTGCTATTGTTGGACGAGCCATTATCCTCGGTTGATGCTGAGCTACGCGCCGATTTGCGCTCGTTACTCCGTAGAATTAATACCGAGGGGGCTACCATAATTCACGTTACGCACGATTTTGAGGAGGCAATTGCGTTGGCGTCGAGGGTGGCCGTGGTGAATAACGGAAACATAGAACAGTGCGATACCGCCCAGGAGATATTCCAAAATCCCCGATCGATGTTTGTGGCTAAGTTCACGGGCATTCGAAATTTTTACCCTGCAAGCATTCTGGAAACAACCGAGCATGGTCTTAGAATAATCCAGGTTGGGGGGAAGTATAAAATTTGTGGCTACACCGATCAGCTTGAAGGCACCGGCTTTGTTTACTTCCCTGAAAGTGCCGTGAATATATCAACAGATGTCCAAAATCAAAGCGCTTTAAATGTTTTTAAAGGGAAAATAGTTGAATTATTCCCTCAGAAGTTTGGCTACGAAGTTGCTGTTGATGTGGGTTTTCGTGTAATGGCCCTCGTCACCTGGGAATCGGTTAACAGAATGAATTTGAAGGAAGGAGCAGCGGTTTGGGTTTCGTTCAAGGCCAACTCGTTGAGATTTGTTCCTAAAGCGTAGGGGGCTCACCTTGGTCTATGGTATAACCTACTTCTTTTGCTATTCTGATAAACCATAGAAATATACTGGCTGCCAAAAAAGATAAGAAGGAAAACTATGGCGTAAAAGTATAGCGAGACGGTCAGAAAAAATGAAGCAGTAAATATGTAAATACCAAGGAGTAAATCGAGCAATGTTAGGATGGAACCCCAAACAATGCCGCTTTTAAAAATTGAACCCAGAAGATCGAGCAAAAAGCCAATCAGTAGAGCTAGCAATAGTATCCAGAGCACCCAGCTTATGGTATCCAGATTTTCTGGAATCAGTGAAATGCCGCTGTTTAAACTTTCCAAAAACAAATCTTTGAAATTAATGTAAAGAATGCCACACATGATGGCACTTACAAAGAAAACTACGGGTGTAACTAGCAGCCCCTTTACGGCGATCCCTTTGCGGGTTTTGATGTTTTGTTTGAATTTAATGGTTAGCCCATCAAGGAATGTCCACAATGCCATGATGGCTAGCGATATAACCCAAAAGGCCCACGATTTCCAGTTGGCCAGTTTTTCCATCGTTTCCAGTGGTTCTGGCGTTTTTGGTGCTTCAATTCTTTTTAGGTAGTCTGTGGATAGAAAACCTGTTTTGCTGCCAAGTTTTACCATAACCCAGTAATCGTCGGAGGCGAGTGCGATTATTGTATCACCTTGCTTATAGCTCGATATAATCTCGGAGATTGGCGATGGAGCACTGCGAACAAAGAGGCTTTTAGCGTTAACTACATACCTTTCCTGTGTATGATAGTGTTCGGGCTCAACGCACGATGCGGTAAAGTAAAGGAATAGTATAACAAGAAGAATTCGAATGGCGGGACGAATCATTTGTCATTTAATCAGAATCCAGAACAAAGGTACGTATTAGAATGGAATATTGGAGTTGTTTTGAATGGAAAATAGAATATAGAATTAAGAATACAGAATTTATTGATGCAAATCCCCGGTTAGGATTTTAACTTCAACCCAAAGGCTAAAAGCTACATAGTAAACCATACGACCGAACGGTCAGTTACGCAGCCCAAACGCCTACGGTCTAATTCCC
>JBFXEO010000165.1:0-6641 GCA_050180015.1 Bacteroidales bacterium
AAACTGTTGACCTAAGAAACATGAAGGTTTGGGTTGACTACCATAAGGAATGGCAACAAATTTTTGATGAAAGTTGGCGTCAGATGCGCGATTTCTTCTACGTTGAAAACATGCACGGCTTAAACTGGCAGGCAATGCACGATAAATACGCCGTACTACTACCCTACGTTAACCATCGCAACGATCTCACCTACATAATTGGCGAAATGATTGGCGAGTTAAGCATTGGACACGCGTACGTTAACAGCGGCGAAAAACCAGAACCCAGCAGAATAACCGTAGGCTTACTTGGCGCAAAAATCAGCAGGCATTCGAGCGGTTACTTCAAAATCGATCAAATTATTGAAGGCCGGAATTGGGATAAGTCAACCCGCTCGCCACTACAGGATGTTGGCGTTAACGTAAAAGCAGGCGATTACATTCTGTCCGTTGACGGACAAAATTTACAAAACATCAGCGATATCTACTCAACGCTAGTTGGCAAGGCAGAAAAAACAGTAGAGCTGGTTGTAAACGGCAAGCCCGAAATGGCCGGTAGCAGAAAGGTGTTGGTTACCCCCATTGCTAACGAGGCAAACCTTTACTACTACGATTGGGTTCAGAAAAATATTCAGAAAGTGTCGGAGGCTACCAACGGCGAAGTGGGCTACATACACATTCCCGATATGGGTCCTGAAGGTTTGAACGAGTTTGTACAGCACTTTTACCCGCAACTCAACAAAAAAGGATTAATTATCGACGATCGTGGAAATGGCGGCGGGAACGTATCGCCAATGATACTTGAACGCCTTAGCCGCGTACCTTACCGTCAAACCATGCGCAGGGGCAATGAACATGCTTCGCCTGTACCCAACGAAACAATGGTTGGACCAAAGGTACTCCTAATTGATAGGTATTCGGCTTCCGATGGAGATCTATTCCCCTACGGTTTCAAACAACTTAAGTTGGGAACCGTTATCGGCACCAGAACCTGGGGCGGGGTTGTAGGGATTTCGGGATCCTTGCCTTTTGTTGATGGCGGGGACCTGCGCAAACCGGAGTTTGCCAGCTTTAGCAGCGAAACTAGCGATTGGATCATTGAGGGTTACGGGGTTGATCCGGACATCTACCTCGACAACGATCCCTATAAGGAGTACATGGGTATAGACGATCAGCTGAATAAAGCAATAGAGGTGATAAAGGAACAGCTGAAGAATTATAAACCGCTCCCGGGCATTCCACAAGCACCCGATAAATCAAAATAAACCAATCATTACTTATACAGGAAAGTGCCCGTAGTACACGGGCACTTTCCTCCTTATAGAGCAGCATTCCCACTACTGTTGCCCCGACCAACTCAACGTCCGTACAGGAACAGAAGCCTGATGAGTGTACAGCTTCCCCTTAGTTATACGGCATTTATTTACAGGTATAGGGAAAAGCTAATAAATTTTGGAAACCATCCAGTAAATTTTAGTTTACCCTAACATTTAATAACCTAAAAAGCTAAATATTCTCTCAATTTAAGGCTAACTTTACCGCCAATTCAATGTTACCTGTAGGGCATTCAGCATATAAACGTATTCTAACAAACAGTATTTTGCCGGCAGCATTGGATCAATTAAAAACATTAATGTAGATATCGCTATGAAATCAACAGCGCGCAAGGCTATTATCTTATCAACTTTAAGCCTTTTACTATCGCCATCAGCATTTCCGCAAACAACTATCAATATAAAAATTTTACAAACCAGCGATGTTCATGGCGCAATTTTCCCCTACGATTTTATCGGGAACAAGCCGATGGAATCGAGTTTGGCGCAAGTTTACACCTATGTCAGACAGGAGCGAAGTAACGCCAACCAGCAGGTAATCCTCCTCGATAATGGCGATATACTACAGGGGCAACCTCCTGTTTACTACTCAAATTTTATCGATAGTTCTTCTGCCAACCTTGTATCGCGGGTCTTCAACTACATGGACTACGATGCTGCAACCATAGGAAACCACGATATTGAGGCAGGGCCAACAGTTTACCGTAAGGTCGAAAAAGAATTTAAATTTCCGTGGCTGGCCGCAAATGCCATTAACACGAGCTTCGGAAAACCTGCCTTTACACCTTATACTATCATAAAACGTAACGGTATCCGCATTGCTGTGCTGGGTTTAACCACGCCGGGCATTCCGCGCTGGCTGCCAAAAGTCCTTTGGCCCGATATGCGTTTCGACGATATGGTTACCACGGCACGGTACTGGATTGACTACCTGCAAAAAAACGAAAAGCCCGACATTATTGTAGGGTTATTCCATGCCGGCCACGATGCCTCCTACGGAGGCGCATCGGATAAGGATCCCCTCAACGAAAATGCCTCGCTGCTGGTTGCAGAGCAGGTCCCGGGTTTCGATGTAGTGTTCATTGGCCACGATCACGATAAGTTCATCCGTAAAGTTGCCAACATACAGGGCGATTCCGTGCTGGTACTCGACCCGCGATCATCGGCAAGGCTAATATCGCAGGCAGCTATTACTTTGACCTTGGATAAACGCGGTAAAACCATCGCCAAAAATATCTCCGGTGATTTGATTGAAACCAGAAATTTCGCTCCCGATTCCGGGTTCATGGCAACCTTTAGCGCTGATTACAGCAAGGTCTCTGAATTTGTGCAGCGTCAAATTGGCGAGTTTACCCAAACCACAACCAGTGCCGATGCATACTTTGGCCCTTCAACTTTTATTGATTTTATCCACACCGCCCAGCTCAATTTAAGCAAGGCCGATATTTCCTTTGCAGCACCGCTCTCGTTTGTATCAACCATAAAGCAGGGAGACATTACGGTTAGCGACATGTTTAAGCTGTACCGTTTCGAAAATTTCCTTTACACCATGTCGCTTACAGGAAAAGAAGTTGACGCGTATTTAGAGTACGCCGTATCGCTATGGTTCAACACCATGAAGAGCCCTGACGATAACCTGATTAAATTCAGGATGAATGCCGATGGCTCAGTTCAAACAAATTCCCAGGGGAAAGTTCAACTTAGCTCAAACTACTACAATTTCGATTCTGCCGCCGGAGTTATTTATACGGTTGATGTTTCAAAACCCGACGGGGAGAAGGTTACAATCCTTTCCATGGCCGACGGTGCTCCTTTTAGCGAGGGAAAAGTTTACGCTGTGGCCATTAACTCGTACCGGGGGAACGGTGGAGGCGGACACCTGACCAAAGGGTGCGGGCTATCGTCCGAAGAATTACAGAAACGGCTTATTTCTTCAACCGAAAAAGACCTGCGTTTTTACATAATGAACTACATTGTGCAAAAGCAAACCATTACGCCCACCAGCCTAAACTCGTGGAGGCTAGTTCCTGAAGATTGGGTAAAATGGGCCGTAGAACGCGACAAAAAATTACTCTTTAGCTCCTCCAGTAACGAATAGGTGTAAATGAACTTTTCGGAAATTATAAAGCAGTTCGACTCTGGCAGAATTTTACCGCTTGTGGAAGAATTCTATACGTTACAGGGTGAAGGGTATCACACAGGCAGGGCGGCATACTTTATCAGAATTGGCGGGTGTGATGTTGGTTGTGCCTGGTGCGATTCTCGCCTGTCGTGGAACCCCGAAACTTTTCCACCGGTTAAGGTGGATGAAATTGTTGCCCGGGCGTTAGCTTATCCGGCTAAAGCGGCTGTAATAACTGGCGGAGAACCAAGTTTATACCCGCTCGATTACCTGTGCGCCAAACTTAAAAAACACAGTATCCAAACCTTCATCGAAACCTCTGGGGCTTACCCACTCTCAGGACAATGGGATTGGATTTGCCTGTCGCCAAAACGCCGGCAACCCCCGGTTGACTCCATCCACATGAAGGCCGATGAGTTGAAAGTAATCGTTGCTCGCCCCAACGATCTGAATTGGGCCGAGGAAAATGCATCGCTGGTAAAATCGGGGTGCCTGTTATTCCTTCAGCCCGAATGGAGCGTACGCGAAAAAATTGTACCGGTAATTGTTGATTACATCATGCAAAATCCCCAATGGCGAATATCACTACAAGCCCACAAGTTTATGCACATACCGTAAATTCAACATGAAACACGTACTCGCTTACCTACTAATGCTGCTCTTACCCGTAAGTGGAGCAGCCCAAAACACAAAAACACTAAGTGTAAGCAACAGGCGTGCCGTTGAAAGCTACAACAAGGCCCTGAAAGCTTACGATAGGTACGATTACATCACCGCCCAAAGCTTACTCAGGGAAAGTATCAGCATTGAACCAAAATTCATAGAAGCATACCTGGTACTATCCCAAACCTTCTACCAGATGGGCAACATCCCCGGCGCAATTGAGGCCACCCAAAAAGCCATTGATATTGATCCCTCGTTCTACCCAAACGCATTTTATACCCTTGGCCGATTTTACCTACAAGTTGGAGAGTACCAAAAAGCCCAGAATAACTTGGAACATTTCATATCATTAAAAGATATATCAAAAAATTTAGAGAAATCGGCCCATGAAAACATTGAGCGCTGCAAGTTTGCGTTAAATGCAGTTGAAAATCCGGTTCCGTACAATCCGGTAAATATTGGTACAAACATCAATACTGATTTAGACGAATACTGGCCCAGCCTTTCTGCCGATGAGAATACGCTGGTTTATACCGTTAAACTTCCAAAACCTGTAAATGTTGGCATAAGAAACACCCGGTGGCAGGAAGATTTTTACATAAGCAAGCGGAATACCGATGGATCGTGGAGTAAGGGTATTCCTGTAGTACCGCCGTTGAATACCGATATTAATGAAGGTGCCCAATCGCTTTCGTCCGATGGATCTACGATGTACCTCACTATATGCAGTGGCGTTTGCAACATTTACACCTCGGTGATGCTCCACGATAGCATCTGGACTGCCCCGGTAAAACTTCCGCCCCAAATAAATTCAGCGAAATACTCCGAGAAACAACCATCCATTTCACCCGACGGCAGAACGCTGTACTTTGTAAGCAACCGTCCCGGCGGGCTGGGGGGATTTGATATCTGGAAATCAGAAAAAAATGCTGACGGTACATGGGGTAATGCCTTAAATATAGGGGCACCCATTAATACATCCGGCGATGAGCAATCGCCATTCATACACTTCGATAACCAAACCCTGTACTTTTCATCAAATGGGCATATTGGAATGGGAAGTATGGACATTTACGTCACCCATTTAACCGATTCGGGCAAATGGACCAATCCGGTAAATCTGGGATACCCTATAAATACCCATAAAAGCGAAGAAGGACTGATAGTGAATGCCAATGGTTCTGTTGCCTACTACTCAACCGATATGTATCCCGAAAGGGGACGCGATATTTTCACCTTTAACCTTTACCCCGGAATACAACCAATCCCCACTTCGTATGTTACAGGAATTGTAAAAAATAGCAAAACGCTACAACCCCTAGAGGCTCAGATAACCCTTACAGATTTATCATCCAGAAGAGAGGCAATGAACTCAAGCTCCAACAGTACCGGCAAGTTCCTTATTTGCCTGCCAACCAATAAAATGTATGGGTTATTTACATCTGCACCGGGTTACCTGTACCATTCAGAGCATTTCAACTTGCAGGGCGTATTCTCTTTCAGCAAACCCTTCTATCTCGAAATACTCCTTAGTCCAGTTGAAAAGAACGAAATAATTGTACTACGAAACATTTTCTTTGAGCTGGATTCTTACGCGCTGAAACCAGAATCAAATGTTGAACTCGACAGGCTGATCACTACTCTTAAAGCCAACCCCACCATAGCTATTGAGGTTGGCGGGCACACTGACAATCAGGGAACAAACGAGTATAACCAGGAGCTCTCCGAACAACGCGCCAAAGCCGTTGCCCGCTATCTACTCTCGCATCAAATAGAGCCACACAGGGTTAAATGGATTGGCTACGGTGAAACTAAACCCGTTGCAAGCAACTCAAGCCCCGAGGGAAGGGCACAAAACCGTAGAACGGAGGTGAAAATAATATAAAACCTGACTGTAGCCCCAATGATGGGGGTTAATTGTATTCAGCACACCCTGTTCATGAGTCTGTGAAGTGAACAGAAGGTTCGACCCCGGATTTAACCGAAGGCATCAAAACAACCTGCTCAACACAATAATTTAATTTACATAGCTAACACTTTGTTTGTAACAACATGTTCGTTACATTTGCGGTACACATAATTTAAAATTGCCATGAAGGAGGCCAAGCTAACAAACCCATTTCCGATAGTAGGCTACTATGGAGCAACCTATTTCTGCGATCGTGAAAAAGAAACGTCGCAGCTAATAAGCAGCATCAAAAATGGTAGCTCAACAACGCTTATGTCTATAAGAAGAATAGGTAAAACAGGGTTAATCTATCACACATTTAGTCAACTATCTTCAGACTATAAATCTATTTATATTGATATTCTTGCCACGGAAAACCTCTCGGAATTTTTAAATACTCTAACCACCTCAATTCTGCAGGCCGTTTCCCCAAAAAGTAGTATTGGCAACCGTTTCTGGAAATTCATCCAATCGCTACGTCCTATAATTACATTCGACACATTTTCCGGTGCACCCCAGGTTACTTTTAACATTGTATCTAAGGATGTTGAGCGCAGTATTAAATCGGTACTAGAATTTTTAGACGGTCAGGGCT
>JBFXEO010000166.1:0-6610 GCA_050180015.1 Bacteroidales bacterium
TTTTGGGTAAAGTTTAACAACCATCCGTCGCCTCCAAAGATGGGAGTAACGGCTCAGGAGAGCAATACTTACACTGATTTTTCCCTGATAAACCTTGGCGGAGTTAAGGAAGATGGCAGCGATGCCGTGAACGACCTTACCTACATTATCCTCGACGTAATTGAAGAAATGCGCTTGCTTCAGCCCAGCTCGATGGTGCAGATTAGCAAAAAAAATCCGGATAGATTCGTACGCCGGGCAGTAAAAATTGCCAAAACCGGTTTTGGACAGCCCTCGTTTTTTAATGCCGATGCAATTGTCATGCAGCTGCTGAGCCAGGGAAAGGCATTGGTCGATGCCCGCAATGGCGGGGCCAGTGGATGTGTGGAAACTGGAGCTTTTGGTACAGAGGCCTATATTTTAACCGGATACTTCAACCTCAATAAGGTGTTGGAAATTACCCTTAATGATGGAATCGACCCAATGAGCGGAAAGGAAATCGGGTTAAAAACAGGTAGCCCGGAAACATTCAAATCGTTTGATGACTTGTACTCCGCGTTTGAACGGCAGCTGAACTATTTTATCGATATTAAAATTGAAGGGAACATGGTAATCGAAAAACTCTGGGCCGATTTTATGCCAGCGCCATTCCTTTCCATTTTAACGGATGATTGCATAGCCAACGGTAAGGATTACAATGCCGGGGGAACCCGCTACAATACCAGTTACATTCAGGGTGTTGGGTTGGGTAGCGTAACCGATAATTTTACCGCCATTCGCAGGTTTATTTACGACGAGCATAGGCTAGGCTTGTCCGAATTGCTCCGTGCGCTAAAGTTGAACTTTAAAGGGTATGAGCAGCTGCGCCACGATGCTATTTACGAGTCGCCCAAATGGGGGAATAACGATGATTATGCCGATGGACATGCCGTGATGGTTTTCAACAGCTTTTATAGGGCAGTTAATGGTCGTCCCAACTACAGGGGTGGGGCTTTCAGGATAAACCTGCTGCCCACCACCAGCCATGTTTACTTTGGAAGTAAAATTGGTGCAATGCCCGATGGACGATTGGCGGAGGAGCCTCTTAGCGAAGGAATTAGCCCGGTGCAGGGAGCCGACAAAAAAGGCCCAACAGCGGTAATTCAATCGGCGGCCAAGATTGACCATATAAAAACCGGGGGAACATTGTTGAACCAGAAGTTTTCGCCATCATTTTTTAATGGCGATGAAAGTGTAGATAAGCTGGTCTCGCTCATACGTAGTTACTTTAAGCTGGATGGTCACCATATTCAGTTTAATGTTGTTAACGCCGGAACATTGCGCGACGCGCAAAAACATCCGGAAAAATATCGGGATTTGATTGTTCGCGTGGCTGGTTACTCCGATTACTTTAACGATTTGGGAGAGTCACTCCAGAACGAAATCATCAGGAGAACGGAGCATGGCGATATTTAGGGAGTTTTTTTGATTTATTGCCGGGAAAACATTTTACTAGAAAACATGGGTTATGCCCATGTTTTCTATTTGCTGAAATTATTTACATTGACGGTTTTACGCGGTGACGTCTATTTTGATATTTGCAATCGACAAAAAATAAACGGAAACATAAATTTCTTATAAAATTTTAACAAAAACTTTACTCGTATTGATTATTACCATAATTTGTCTAACTTTTTTAACCTATTAACTAACTTAAATTAATCAAACAATGAAGAGATTTACTATTGTTTTACTTGCCTTGGTGCTGAGTATATCTACTTATGCTCAGAAAGGTTTTAGAAACCCTGCCGCCGCATACTGCGATTTGTTGGGTTATCGCTATTCGGTTAAAGTTGACAAAAAGGGTAGCAGCGTTGGTGTTTGTATCCTTCCCGATGGAAGGACAGTAAATGCCTGGGATTTTTACAAGGGAAAAGTGGCTAAGGAGTATTCTTATGCTGCTTTAAAGGGGTATGATATTGAAACAGTTACTGAAAAAGTTGATGGCTACATAGAGGAAAAGGCCGTTTGTGTTCGTGAGGACAAGGGCGCTGAGGAGAGAATATCCCTTGAAGAGCTAATGGAACGGAATGGAGACAAACTTCAGCTGGAGACCAGGGAGAATAACGTAAGCATGTATGACATGGCCAGGGAAAATCCTGATTTTACAGCGGCTAAGAGCCTCCCCACTTCATTCGACTGGAGAAGTTACAACGGACACTCATATATTGGTTCTGTCCGTGACCAGGGTAGCTGTGGCTCCTGCTATTCCTTTGGAGCATCGGCATGTGCGGAGGGAACCTACAATTTTGCAACAGGCAGCTACGATTCCAATACAGCCGATTTCTCCGAGGCCTATATTGTTTGGTGTTTGGGTTCCATGTCTGCGTACAGCAGCAATTTTGGCGGTTGCGATGGTGCAGACTATACCTATTCCGAATTGCAGGCTTTGGTTGATATAGGAACAATTGATGAGTCGTATTTCCCCTACTCCGATAGCGACAACCAGTCGTGCCCGTCGGTAGCCACATCGGCGCCCAAAATTCAGTTTGATGGGTGGTATAGGGTAACCTGCTCCGACATTGATGCCATTAAAACAGCCATTATGACCTATGGAGTTGTAGATGCAGCTGTTTACGTTACAACGTCATTCCAGAATTATTCCGGCGGTATTTTCTCCGATAGCTACACAACCTGTTCAAGTAGTCCTTGCTACAATACACCAACCAACCATGCAATTGCCCTGGTAGGCTGGGGTTACGATGCAACCTATGGCGATTACTGGATTCTGCGTAACTCATGGGGCAGCTCATGGGGAGAGAGTGGCTACATGAGAATTAAGGCTACATCGGCTCGTGTTGCCTGCGAGGTTTGCTATATGGTTTACGAGACCGATGGATCTACTGCTCCTACCGTAACCACAAACAGTGTATCGTCCATTGGTGATAATACTGCTACCTGCGGTGGAAATATAACCTCCGATGGTGGTGCTACCATTACGGCAAGTGGCCTGGTTTATTCAACAACATCATCACCAACATTAACCACCGGTACAATTGTTTCAACTTCGCCAACGGTTACTTCAGGTTCATATAGCCTATCGATGGCCGGTTTAACATCAGGTACAACCTACTATGTCCGCGCCTATGCAACAAACTCAAAGGGAACAAGCTACGGATCACAGGTTTCGTTTACAACCACAGGGACTGCACCTGTTTCTTACTGTACCTCGGCTGGTAGCAACTACTCCTACGAGTGGATTTCAGGCGTAGTTGTTGGCTCACTCTCGAATACTTCAACAGCATCGGGATATACCGATTTTACCAGTAAAATTTTCAACGCAACAGCAGGCAACAGCTATAGCGTATCTTTAACCCCGGGATTCAAGAGTACAACATACAACGAGTACTGGAAAATCTGGATTGACCTTAATGGCGATGGTGATTTTGATGATACCAACGAAAACGTATTTGATGCTGGTGCATTAAGCAAAACAACCGTAACAGGTACAATTACAATTCCTGGCGGAACTGCTGCCATTACAACCAGAATGAGAGTTTCCATGAAGTATAATGGCTCACAAACGGCTTGCGAAACTTTCTCGTATGGCGAGGTTGAAGATTATACCGCTGTAATTTCCGGTGCGGCAGCCGACACTCAGGCTCCAACAGCACCAGCAAACCTTGCCGCATCGAATATTGCTCAAACATCACTAACGTTGAGTTGGACTGCATCAACGGACAATGTTGGTGTAACCGGGTACGATGTGTATAAGAATGGGGCTTTACTTGCATCTACAACCAGCACCTCTTACAGTGTAACAGGGCTAACCGCAGCAACTTCCTACTCATTTTATGTTAAGGCCAAGGATGCTGCAGGAAATATATCTGCGGCAAGTAGCACGGTAAATGTCACAACCCTTTCGACAACGGTAACCTATTGCTCTTCAAAGGGTAACAATGTTTACTATGAATGGATTGATTTGGTTCAGCTAAATGAAATTAGCAATGCCACTTCGGCAAATGCTGGCTATGCCGATTTTACCAGCTTAGTTGCCAATGTTGGTAGGAACGCAAGTTATACAATATACTTTAGTGCCGGTTTCAGGAGTACATCCTATACCGAGTACTGGTATATATGGGTTGATTGGGATCAGGATGGCACATTTGAAAGCACTGAACTCATTAGCTCTGGCTCTTCAAGTTCATCTTCAACTTTAAGTAAGACCTTCACGGTACCTTCAACTGCGGCACTCGGATCAACACGCATGAGGGTGACCATGAAGTACAACTCGGCACCTACGGCATGTGAAACGTTCAGTTACGGTGAGGTTGAGGATTATACAGTTAATGTACTTAGCAGCGCAACGTCATATAAAGTAACGGGCATTAATGCCGAAGAGCTGGGGAATGAAGCCCCGACCAGTATTTCGGTGTATCCAAACCCGGCAGAGAGTAGAATTACAGTTAAGGTAAATTGTAATTTAAGCAATAGCTTGGTTAGCATTTTCAACAGTACCGGCGCATTGGTGAAAACGGAATACATGAGTTCTGACGAAAAGGAAATCAACATTTCCGAACTCCCGGCCGGCATCTATATCATCAAAGTTGATGATTCCAAGGAACCGTTCATAAGTAGATTTGTGAAAAAGTAAGTATAAGGGGAAGAGGTTATTTTTTAACCTCTTTTCTTTTTGATTCGGAGAATATGTCATCTCCATTTTGCCGCATTAAATCAAGCATGGGGATCCTTACGGGCTGGCCTAAAGAGTCGGTACAGGTACAAACGGCATAGCCTGTACGTGCAGCAGAATCGGTGTAGTTTTCAGTGGAACATCCTTTAATGGCACAGTACGAAAATTCTTTGCCGCAACTGCCTCTGAAAAAAAGCCATTCGTCGCATTCGCGCCCGTCTGGCAGTATGCAAACCTTACGCTGGTTGCCCGCACTATCGGTTCGGATTTCCGACCGATAACCCAAAAACCTCGCATAAGCCGATGCCGGGTTCGGTAACGATTTATTTTGTGAGATAGCCATGCTAGAAACGCCTAACGTTAAAACGGCTAACAATACTTTTTTCATTTATTTAATTGTTTAAGGGTGTTTACCAATAAATGATAGAATGAAGATGGAAAATCAGAATTCCGGTATCATAAAGAGGACAATAAACATATAGCTATTCGTATATCTTCCGTCAAACCAGTTGACTTATAAAATTCCGACCCTTCAGCTTGAACTCTCAGCGCACAACCCTCACATTTCACAAACACCGGGTTTGTCAAAGTTTACAACGGATTTTGTAATCCCCGTTTTTTCAACTTGTTATTCATAGTAATTCTATTGCAGTTTCCGGCCGGAACATTTTAAAAACCTTTAAAGGTATAAAAAGTAAATATTTAGATGTACCTTTGCGGGCTAAAATTTTAACGATGCAGGGGATCAGAAATATTGCGATAATAGCGCACGTGGATCATGGGAAGACCACCTTGGTGGATAAAATGATTATACAGGGAAAACTATTCAAGGATCACGAAAAACCGGGAGAATTAATCCTCGATAGCAACGATTTGGAACGAGAGCGTGGAATTACTATCCTTGCCAAGAACGTTTCCGTTAACTACAAGGGGTATAAAATTAACATAATCGACACGCCCGGCCACTCCGATTTTGGCGGCGAGGTGGAACGCGTGCTTAACATGGCCGATGGCGTTTTGCTTCTTGTGGATGCCTTTGAGGGCACAATGCCGCAAACCCGGTTTGTACTTCAAAAGGCCCTTGCCCTTGGCCTAAAGCCAATTGTCGTTATCAATAAGGTCGATAAACCAAACTGTCGCCCGGAGGAAGTCCAGGAGCAGGTTTTCGATTTAATGTTCAACCTCGACGCATCGGAAGAACAGTTGAATTTTCCCACTATTTATGGCAGTGCAAAGCAAGGATGGATGTCCGACGATTGGCGCAAACCATCGGCTGATATAACCCCGCTGCTCGATCGCATTGTTGAATACGTACCAGCACCCAAACAGCTGACGGGCACTCCCCAGCTTTTAATAACCTCGCTGGATTACTCCAGCTATGTGGGACGGATTGCCATTGGCCGGTTGCACCGGGGCATGTTGACCACAGGGCAGGCGGTTTCGCTGGCTAAGCATAACGGACAAGTTGTAAGAACTAAAATTAAGGAGCTGCTTGTTTTTGAGGGGCTGGAGAAGCTCAAGGTCGATTCTGTTGTATCGGGTGATATTTGCGCGCTTGTTGGTATTGAGGATTTTGAAATTGGCGATACAATTGCCGATTTGGAAAACCCTGAGCCACTCCCCACCATTGCGGTTGATGAACCAACCATGAGCATGCTTTTTACCATAAACGATTCCCCATTCTTTGGGAAGGATGGTAAATTTGTTACATCGCGCCACCTGAAGGACAGGCTCGACCGGGAGCTGGAAAAAAACCTTGCGCTAAGAGTTTCGGAAACAGACTCCTCCGACTCCTTCATGGTTTACGGCCGGGGCGTTCTCCACCTGTCGGTATTAATTGAAACCATGCGTCGCGAGGGATATGAAATACAGGTAGGGCAGCCGAAAGTAATTATAAAGATGTTGGGCGGAGAAAAGTGCGAGCCCATAGAGTTTCTTACCGTTGATTTGCCCGAGGAA
>JBFXEO010000167.1:0-6587 GCA_050180015.1 Bacteroidales bacterium
CCCTTCGAAGTTAACCTCGCCATCGGAGAAAACGGCCCGGTTGAACGATGTTTTGCCGGAGCCAAATTCCACCGTTCTAAAATCAACCCTTCCGTGACCAAATTCTACCCGCTCGAATGATACGGTACCGCTACCAAACTTGGCGAAATGAAAATCGGTTTTTCCTTTGCCGAATCGTGCTACCTTAAAGCTAACATCGCTGGAGTTGAACCTAGTGTTGATAAACGACACATCGCCATCACCGAAATCGGTATTGATGAAGGTTATGTTGCCATCCCCAAAATCCACGTCCTGAAAGTTTTTTTCCCCGGTATCGAGGATGGTGTTCTTGAACGAGATAAGCCCTCCGGTAAAAGCAGTTTGAGAAAAATTAATCCTGCCGGCTTTTATGAACGCGTTGGTGAGGCTAAATCCGTGGTTGCTGAACTTTGATGAATGAAATTCGAGCGAATGGGCAACAAAGTAACTTTCATCGAAGCTGACCTCGTCCATAAATTCTACCAGCGAGAATTCCAGGCTCAACGGCGACTCAAAAAAAGCATTTCGGGCGCTAAAAGCATTGACCTTGATGTACAATAGTTTATCGATCAACAGATACCGCTTGCAGGCTGTAAAGGAGAATCCTCGCAGGTAGCAATGGTCAAGGTTTACCGGCTCACCTTTCCCTATCTTTTCGTAAATATCTGATATATCTGGATGTGCCAGATGAAATGTGTTAATTTTATTCCCTCTGGCATTGAATAGGCTAATAGTGGCAGTTTGCGGAGTGGTGTATCCGTCGGATCGGACAAATGGCCGATTGGCAATATCAACCCTGTAGGTATCGAAACTGTACGCCATTGCTTATGCTTTAGGCAGAAAT
Source organism: Bacteroidales bacterium (assembly GCA_050180015.1). GTDB lineage: Bacteria > Bacteroidota > Bacteroidia > Bacteroidales > Tenuifilaceae > JBFXEO01. The sequence goes on from JBFXEO010000167.1 coordinate 863, forward strand.
AGTAAAGGTATGAATAAACTTTATATCAAACTAAATACAGAAATCCAATATTTATCCGTTTGTCCTGCCGCATATTTGTTTGTACGGGCACACTCTACAGTTTTCAGCTTTGCTGGTTTGGGCAAAATCGACATTTGGATCGAAGATTTCTGAGATGATGTTTTGCAACATGAGCTTAAACGGTTGACTGTATGGCTCAAATTCCTGAATTTCAAGTTTATTTCCTCGTTTACCGGCAGCTTGGTAGATGGTTGGCAGGTAACCCCCCCCACTTCTCCTTGCGAACCATAAATTGGGGGTTAACCGGTTGGGCGGCGTTTTACTTACTTTTTCAAAAATTACGCAGTATGTGAAAATTTGGAATATTCCATCGAGGTCTTTGCTGCCGAGCAAATCGGATAGCTCTCCAAATCTTATTTTCGTATCGGCATATCTACCCGTTTTAAAATCAACAATGCGGAAATATTTTCCAGCCTGCTCAATTCTATCGAAACGCCCGCCAATTTTAACTTTTACAATTTCACCATTCCTGTTTATGGGCATTTCGGTAATGGCTTCCTGCTCGGTGCTGACTATGGAGTAGGGGGCTCTGTTTTTATCAATGGCAATAATCTGGCTTATCATCCATTTTACCCTTTCGAGTATTAACGCATTTCGACCAATAAGCATACCGTCAATTTTACCGGGCTCCACCTTGTAGGTTTCGGCAAAGGCAGTCCTAACGGAAGAGTTTATTAACCCGGTATTACTCAGCGTATCGCCCAGTTTCTGCGGCGTAACACTTGTGCCTATGCTCTGGTACACCAGTTCAACTGCACGGTGAAGAATGGTACCCGCTCCACGTTCGTCCACGGCCTCTTCCATTTCGTCGGGTTCTTCAATGCCAGCAATCTTGCTGAAAAAGAATCTCAACGGGCAATTCTTGTAACTTGCCAGGGCTGTGGGCGATAAGTAATCTTTTTTGCCATTTTCCGCAATGTACTTACTTAGTATCGATATAATTTTTTCAGATTTTTTGATGAATATGGCAGGCTCAGGGGTTAATCCCAAATCGAATTTTACCTTTATATTTTGAATGCTCCTGTCCGATTCCATGACAAGTTGAAGTACGAATCTGCTCATTTCTCCGGATCGGGTTCCCTCTGTCTTATCAGCGTAAGTCAGGTAGATATTTTCGGCTCGTTGGATTAACCTGTAGAAGTAGTAGGCGTAGATGGCATTCTGATGGCGGTAATCGGGTAAACCGTAGGCAAAGCGTAGGCTGGGCGTGATGAACGATGGCTTGTGCGTTGCACCGGGTAGTACGTTATCGTTCATGGAGAGAATGATTACGTTTTCAAAATCGAGCGATCGGGTTTCGAGAAACCCCATAAGCTGTACCCCCGATAGCGGCTCCCCCGAGAACGATACCCGTTGCTCGGTCATTGCCTTCCGGAATAGCGACCGGAAAGTTTTGTGGTTAATGTCCACATCGAATTCTGGCAGAACATTTTGCAGCCTGATTAATGCCTTGTAAATGGTGAATAAAAATTCGAGTTCGAGCTCAACATTGCCCGGTGCCCCATTGGCTAACCTACTTAGGCCGTTGGAAATATTTTTAAGGGTTGATATTAAATACTCCAGTAGCTGTTTACTGTTGCTGGCAGGGGTGAAAATCTTTGCAAGTAACGGGTTACCCTCAAAAAATTCCGATTCAATGCTGATTGCCTTTTTTTCAACTATACTGTTTATCAGCAGCTGAGAATCTGCTCCCGCAAGGTATCTTATGTACGGGTGTGCAAGAATATTGAGCGTGTCGCGATGGTAGAATTTGGTGGAATTTTCGCTTTGCCTGGCATCGGCCTGCAGGCTTATTAGGGTATCGGTTAAGCTGTATGCAGCAGTATTCCTGATTGGGTATTCCATGGTGATGTTAACATCGCTCAAATCCGTTGGGAGTGCCGATAGGGTTGGTAGCAGGAGTTGCTCTTCGGGCAGCACTACCGCGGTGTTTATGCCGATAGAGCTATTCCGGTTGGTAATTTGCGCTAGAATGGTGGGAATAAGTTTTGCCTGTGTAACATTTGAGGGCGATGCAATCAGGTAAATATTTTTTTCTTTGGAGAAATTTTCGAAATGTTCAGGGCCCAGGCTGTTTGGAAACTCCTTCAGGTTATCGGACATGAACATGGCTGCTTCGTTCTGGCTAAAATTGCTTTGCAGGTAATACTTGTCGTAGTCCCAGTAAAATAAGGCATCGACAAAGTGCTTTAGATGGTTAAAAAGAATTCGTTCGCAGCTATTTAGCGCATTAAACCCGATGAGGGCAAATTTCCCGTCAACTAAAAGGCTGGTGGAATGTTTGAGTTTACTGGCCGCAACTCTGTATGCTAAACCTTCGTATGCAGTTCCCTCTGCCAGCAGGGTATCGGTAAATTGGCGGTAAATGCTGCCAAGTTTTTCCCAAATTGCGGAGTACCTCGATCGAATTTGCGAATCGGTACTGTCACCAAGGATGTTCATAAAGGTTTGAAGGGCTCTCAAATGCTCTTCGTCAAACTCATCGAACCGTTTGTCTATCTCCTTCAAATCCTTAACATTGGTGAATAGCTTTGCAGGATCCACCAGATACTTATCAACCTGGTCGAAGTCGGAGATCATTACATTGCCCCAGAAGTGGAAATCGTCAAACGACTCCTGATTCCCGGTGACATTCAGGTATTGCCTGTAAAGTTTGAGGTTGAGAAGTAACGGGTCAGCTGACTTTAGCCCCGCAATGCCAAACATTAAATTGTTGATAGTGGTGACTTGGGGCTGCCAGGTTGGCCCATTAAGCTGTTCGGCCAGGTAGCGGGTGAAAAAAAGTGAAGCCCTACGGTTGGGGAATACCAGCGTAATGTCAGAAATACTGTTGCCGTAAAATTCGTATAGATGTTTGGCCACAAGGCTTAAAAATGGTTCCATGAATTCCCGTTTAACCGATTCAATGAGTACAATTTAGGTTTAAAGATAATGAATTTGATGTTTTTGCGGGTATTTATCCTTTATAAAGTCGCCCCTGCCATGTGTTCCTCTGCTCCAGAAGCTTTTCCAGCATTACCATTAGCTGATCGGTACGGTAGTTTCCCCAGCCCGGGGTGGCAAGGTATTTTGGCGGTGCTTCTCCGGTGAAACGTTCCACAATAAAATTCGGATTAAGTTTTTCCAGCATTTCAACCATGAAGTTGAGGTATTCTTCCATCCCGAACAGGTTGAACTGGCTTGGATTTTCTTGGTACTGCCTGGACATGAAAGTTCCCTTTATAATTTGCAACTGATGGAATTTTATGGTGTGCAGCGGGAGTTTCGATAGGATTGTCGCTTCATCAATCATCTGTTTTTTTGATTCGCCCGGTAACCCGAGAATAATGTGAGCACCTGTTTTGATGCCGCGTTTATGTGTTTCCTCAACGGCCCAAACAGATTGTTCAAAGGTGTGCCCACGGTTTATTTGCTCCAAAGTTTTGTTGTAGCACGATTCAACTCCGTATTCTACCGCGACGTAGTATTCCGGGGTCAACCCCTGGAGATAATCTAGTTTTTGTTCGTCAATACAGTCGGGGCGGGTACCAATTACCAAACCCATGATTTTTGGATGTGAAAGTGCCTCGGAGTAAACCCTGCGTAGCCTGCTGAGTGGTGCATGGGTATTGGAAAAAGCCTGAAAGTAGGCCAAGTAATTCTGGGCGCGGCGGTAACGGCTAGCGTGGAACTCAATGCCATCGGCTATTTGCTGGGTTATAGATTTTGCTGGGTTGCAGTAGCTGGGGTTAAAGGCATTGTTATCGCAGTAGGTACATCCGCCTTTTGCGATGGTTCCATCGCGGTTGGGGCAGGAAAATCCGGCATTTATGGTAAGCTTCTGAATCCGTCCCCCAAACTCCCGTTTAAAGTAATTTGCGTAGCTGTTGAACCTTCGGTTATCGCCCCATGAGTACATTTTAATATCAATATAAAGTAAAGTAATTGGCCTTAACCATTTATATGGGAAATTGGGGCAATTTAGTCAAAATAGCTAAACGGTTAATTATTCCGCGACAACAGAAACTCTTCGGCCTGTTTTAGGTTTTCTGGCTTTCCAACGTCAATAATAAAGCTGTGGGGCTGATCAACCCCTATAATTTTATAGTTGTTGCACAGGTTGAGGTAGGCGTCAATAATTGAGAAAACCCCTTTCGTGGAAATCAACTCGAAGAAATCGGGCGAAATCACATGTATTCCAGCAAACGAGTAGGCATTGAAATAGTTCTTTTTAGTATTGGGGAAAATCGATTTGCCCGTTAGCATATTCCTCCATCCGGCAAGCTGCATTTCCTCGTCGAACAGGAAAACCCGCGACGATTCTCGCCGGCTTACCGCAAGGCTGGCAAGGGCCTGGTTGTTTTTGTGGGTTGCCAGTAGTTGCTTTAAGTTGATGCTTGAGATAACGTCCACGTTGTGAATCAAGAATGGCTCATCGCCATCGAGGAATTGCCGTGCATGTAGTATGCCTCCTCCTGTATCGAGCAGCCGGTCCGATTCATCGGATATGGAAATGGACGCATCAAACTTTTTCTTGGCAAAGAAATCATAAATCATTGGGGCAAAATGATGCACATTTACTGTTATTTCGCAGAACCCCTGCGAAATTAAATTTTCCAGGCAGTGCTCCAGAAGGGTTTTACCACAAATTTCGACCAACGCCTTGGGTTTATCGGCGGTGTAAGGCATTAACCTTGTACCCAAACCTGCGGCAAGAATCATTGCTTTCATAGATTTTTTTGTGCAAAAAACGAAAAATAAGTGATTTGAAGCAAATCGCAAACTTAATACTTTACAGCTATGCCGGGTTTAGCCTTTTTTAGAGTGCTTACATCACCCTCCGTGATTTTATTGTGGCCATAGATTCCGGCTAGGGAGTCGTCCATATCCTCTTCATAGGTATTGGCCAGATCAACCTCTTCAACACGGGGCAGGTTTGAAATAATTTCCGGAATAGAGGTGAAATTATTGTTGGTTAAAATAATTCTTTTAAGGCTTTTCATATTAGCCATTTCCCTGGGCAGCTCTTTTAGCAGGTTGTTGTCAATAACCAGCTCTTCAACTTGCGTTAAAAGGCCTATTTCTGGGGGCAGCTCCCTTATTCTATTGAAACTTAGCGTTACGCTTTTTAGGTTGGGTAGCTGGGCCAGAAGTGTAAAGGTTTTTTCCAAATTTAGGTTTGGATTTCCGCCAATGTTTATACCCTGCATATCGGATAATTCTTTCAGGTTTTTGGGGAGTTCACCCAGGTTTTCGTTCCAGTATAGGTTTAAAAACTTCAGTTTTTTCAGGTTGACAATTTCTTTGGGAAGAGTAACGAGTTTGTTGTTTCGAACGCTCAGGTAGCGTAAATCGCTGAGGCTGCAAATACATTGCGGTAAGTTCTCACCAAACATATCTATTAGCTCTAAACCCTGAAGTTTTTTGTACCTACAAACGCTTTCCCAGCTGCCAATCTCTTCGGCAAAGAGTGAAAGTTTCACTATGGAATCCGAATCCTCAAGGGCTGCATTTGCTAGCGATGTATAGGTACTATACCGGGTGTTCCATTCTGCCAGCCTGGTTTGGGGGTATGCTGATAAAGCTATGCCCATAGCTATGGGGAGCAGCAATAATTTTAAGTTGTTGTTCTTCATATTCTTACAGTTAAAGGTTCAACAATGATTATTTTTAACCTTAAATTATT
>JBFXEO010000168.1:0-6524 GCA_050180015.1 Bacteroidales bacterium
AACATTGAACCGTATGAAAAAGATATTTGTAACATCTGTGCTGCTTTTGGCCGTACTGGTGACTATTGGGCAAGCCAAAAAACCCATAATAATGGTAGACCCCAGCGATCAATTCTGTATCAGCCGTGGGTATAAAATGACTTTTCAGAATCAGGGAATGGCACAAACCCTGCCCGATTATAAAACAGCCCTTCAAATGGATCCTGATTTACGCTTGGTTATTACCAAAATGGGTCAGATTATGGCCGATAGGGGATTCCCGTTGAAAGACCTGGAGCAAGAGCTGAAGAATCTGGAGCAGGAAAGAGCGGAATCATCCATGCTTACCAGTTCATCATCGGGCTCCGAGATGGCAGAAAGTCCAATTGACGCGTTGAAACGTGTTGCCAAGGCGGATATAATAATGGATCTTGATTTTGAGGTTAAACGTCAGGGCCCGCAAAAGTATATAGTTTTTAATTTGAAAGGATTAGATGCCTACACGGCCAAGCAGGTTGCAGGAGTAGCCGGAGCTGGTAAACCGTCAACAGCCGCATCGCCAGAACTACTTCTTGAGGAGGCAGTTCTGAGCCAAATGGATAATTTTAATGCAGGGCTAATGACCCATTTTGAGGATATGTTTGCCAATGGCCGCGAGGTTAAAGTTCAGATTAAGGTTTGGAGCAACTGGGGAGAGAACCTTGAAACCGAATTTGGCGATGACTCCAAGGAGTTAACAACCATTATTGATGATTGGTTTGCCGATAACTCTGTAAATGGTCGGTACAGCCTATCCGATGCTTCTGAAAACTTCATGAAGTTAGAGCAGGTTCGTATTCCAATGATGAGGACGGATGAAAAAGGTCGCCAGCGTGCGGTTGATACCCGTTTATTTGTAAGCGATCTTAGAAAATACCTAAACGGTATGGGTATTCCTTCAAAACTTTACCTGAGAGGATTGGGCGAAGCTTGGCTAATTCTGGGTGAAAAATAAAATACAAATTAGTATGAAAAAGGTATTTTTAGTAGTTGTGGCATTTTTGGGATTACAATTATCCCTGAATGCACAGAACAGCCAGGGGAAAACTGATGACCTGGGCAGAATTGCACTGGCAGCACTAGTTCCCGATCAGGCGGAGGGTATCCCTCAATCAGCGCGTCAACTTTTGGTTAATAAGATGGAACAAATTGCCGTTCAGAATGGCTTAGGTGCCACAGCAGCAAATCCTCGTTTTTGCATTGTTCCAATGGTTAACATCCTTACGAAGGAGATTACTCCTACGGCTCCTCCTATGCAGGCCTTAAACGTTGAAGTTACCTTTTACGTTGTTGATGCAGCAAGCCAGAATATTTTCAGCCAAACCAGCATTCAGGTAAAAGGAGTTGGGCAAACCGAGGATAAAGCCTTTATGCAAGCCTTAAAAAATATGAACGTAAAGGCCGGACAGTTTAAGGGATTTGTAGAAAAAGGGAAAGAGAAAATTATTGAGTACTACAACTCTCAGTGCGATGTTGTACTTAAAGGAGCACAATCCTTGGCCGGACAGAAAAAGTATGAGGAAGCACTTTACATTCTTCTCTCAGTCCCAGATGTTTGCCGTGAGTGTTTCGATAAGAGTATGGATTTGTCAACCGATATTTACAAGCAGTACGCAAACTACAAGTGTACCGAGTATATGTCCGGCGCAAAAGCAGCATGGGCCAGCATGAATACCGACAAGGCTGCCGAGTATTTGGGTAAAATAACGCCCGACATGGAATGCTACGGTGAAGCTGTTCAGCTTGTTGATGAAATTAAGCAGAAACAGCTGGCCGACGGTGCCAACGTGTGGGATTTCAAAATGAAACAGTACGACGACTCCGTGGACAAAGAAAAAATGATGATCCAGGCAGGGAAAGAAGTAGCCATGTCGTGGGCATACTGGGGTGCTGCTGCACATTTTAACTGGGATTGGAGCTGGTTATATAAGAAATAATGATTATTTAGACGCAGAATACCTATTAATGTTAATTTGAAGTTTAATCCTAAAACAGAAAGATTATGAAAATTAAACACATGTTTTTATTTGCTGGTGCTTTTGCAGGCGCATTAATGCTAGCTAGTTGCGGTGGTTCTAAACCAGCCTCGGATAGCGGTATGGGTAAAGAGTTAAACATTCCTTGCAGCGACGATGAATTCCACTCCGATGCAAAGTATTTCCGTGGAACGGGTAGCGGTATTAGCCAAGACCTAAGCACTGCAAAAAGTAAAGCTAGGCTTGATGCAAATACTAACCTATCCAGAAGTATCAACACAACACTTAAGGCTGTTGCCGACCGTTATGTAAACGAGCGTCAAATTGGTGAAAACTCAGAATTTGAACAAAAATTTGAACAAATGAGCCGTGAGGTTGTAAACCAACAGCTAAATAATGTTGAGGTAGTTTGCTCAAAAACTTTCCAAAAAGATGGTAAGTACAATGTTTACACGGCACTTCAGGTTCAAAAAGATCAGGTTCTTAGCAATATCAAGGATAAAATTAGCAAGGACCAGAAATTGCAGCTGGATTACGACAAGATGAAATTTGAGCAAGTATTCAACGAAGAAATGGATAAGCTTGAAAAAGAACAACAATAGTAACGAGCTCCGGTTAATAGATCAGCAACCCTCCTGGGTTGCTGATTGTCTTAAAAAGACATCAACTTCAATGTTAAACCTGAAAAAGGTTTAGAAAATTATACTAAAATGAAAAAATTCCTACTACTATTTGCTTCCATACTTTGCATACTCATGCAGTCCTACTCACAGGATAAAGTGCTCGATAAAAGCGGGAAAAAGCCAAAGTGGCTTAATGGAATAGAGAAGGATTATATCATTGTGTCGGGCAGTGGCCCCGATATGCAATCGGCCCAGCAAAGTGCCTTAACAATGGTCAAGGAGCAAATTGTGTCGTCTGTTGCCGAAAATGTAAAGTCCACATCCGAAGTTAAGAAGGAGGAGGCAAATTATAATAATAACGTAAATATTTTCCTTGAAAAGTTTGCATCATCTACCACAACCCAATCCGGGAAGGTTCCATTCCTGCAGGGAATATCGCTTTCAAAGGTAGAGGAATTTTACTGGGAGAAACTTCAGCGTAAGGATAAAAGCATTTACGTTAACTATCACCTTAAATACCCATTCCCCGGATTTGAGCTTCAAAAACTCGTAAGCGATTTTAAGATGCGCGATAACGAACTTACCCGCCAGATGGAAGACCTTTTGGCGCAAGTCGAAACGGTAGAATCGGTTGAACAGATAGAAAAAAATATTGCAGAGCTGAAAGGCCTTACTGATTATTTTATGGATGGCAGGATTGACCAGTGTAACCTGGGTATAACCCGGTATCGCTCGCTTCTTAAATCAATCGAACTTGTTGAGCTGGAGGGTAACCTGGGAGAATTAAAGTATTACTTAAGGCTGGGGAATAGGGCTATATCAACCGTAAAGAAACCCGTTACAAGATCGGAATGCGCAAGGATTACCTCAGTAGTTAATGATAAGGACAATGTAACCATTCAGTACGATTACGGTAACTGCTACGAGGATCCTGAGAATAATATTCTTGTAAAGTACCGTTTTGGCAGCGAGGATGTTCAAAAGCCTTTCTACTTTGATGTTGCCACCAATAAGGCATCTATTTTTGTTAGCGATCCGTTCCATTTTACAGCTCTATCCAAAGATGAAGAAAATGTTACCGGCGCAGTGCTCGATATGACCATCAACTCGAAATACACCTCACCATTTACGGTAGAAAAGGTAGTTATTGAATGGAAGGGTTTGCCCCCGGTAATTATTGATGGGATTGGACAACGCTTTGAGGGTAAGGGCAACCATAGCCTAAAGTTGAATATCGGGCAGCCCATCAAAATAAAAGATTCCTCATCGTCGGGTAAAACTCTTGCGTTGCTTTCCGGCTATATCCATTTCAAATCGAACGTAACGGGCGAGGAAAAAACTTATAGAATTTACAATCACAGCTATACCACTGACTGGTAATACTCATTTTATACAGATGTACTGAAGTTTACCGGAATTTGTTTCGGTAAACTTTTTTGTACTCATGTTGAACCAGCTTAAAGTAGCCCGTGGGTATCGGCCATGTAGGTTAAATACCACGACAGTAAAAAGGAAATAAGGGGGGCAATTATCCACATCACAAAAAACTTTAGCACCTCGGTTTTCTTAAATATGTTTTTGGTACCCAGCTTGGCTACGCCAATGCCCAGTATAGCCCCTACGTTTAGCTGTACCAGCGATGTTGGGATTCCCTTGGTCAAAGACGCTAGCAGTAGTAGCGATGCCGATACAAATGCAATAATTACCGCTTCAATTTTTCCGAAAAGGAATAGCTCCTTCCCGGTATTTTTTAAGATTTTATCGCCGAATATAGAGCTGCCAATACCGAAACTTGGCGCCACCACCATAGTTGTCATAATCATAATGAGCGTTAACACTCTTCCGGAGGCATTGCTGATGTGTAGTTCATTCAGTGTCATTGTTGTAAGCGGGCCGCTGGCATTTGCAACGTTGTTGGCACCAATGGAGAAGGCCACATACATCGACATTAGAATAATTGCTCCTTTGAGCACGTAATGATCATTCAGTCTTTTTGAAATGGTGTAACCCTTACGCCTTAGCGGTGTATAAATATACTTACCGATAAGTAGGCACAGAAAGAATGATATTAGGGGCAGAATAAACCAGGTGGGAATTACTTCAACAAATAGTTTTTTCGATGCAAATTCGTGAAAGTAAAAACCGGGTGCCGCTACTGCCAGCACCGTGGACTGGCTGGTTGACTGGGGTATTCCAAATAAATTTGCGATTAGCAGCGAGACGGCAACGGAAAATAGAATAATTGAAACCTGCGTGTAGGTCATCAGGGTTGGGTTAATTAAACCATCCCCAACGGTTCTTGCGGTGGCCTTTCCGGCAATAATGGCCCCCAGAAAAACCATCAGTCCAAAAAGTCCGGGGATTACATTCTTTTTTAGAATATTTGCACCGTAAGCAGCTGAGAAGGATGGGCCTGTTCCGCTCCCACCCATGGTAACTGCCAAAAACATTGCAACAAGAAAAGGTATAATAAGGTGGTTAAAAATTAGTGCATCCATAATTTCCTGAAAGCTGGGGTTTTCTACTCGTATTTTTCCTGCACAAGCCGGATTATTAGAAACAGCTATACTTTTTAACAAGCATCGGCTTACACCTACAAATATATAACAATGTTTTGTGTTAGTTGGTTTACAATTCCGGATTAAATAAGCTATTTACAGTACCTCAAACCGAATACAAGTAGTTGATGGGTCTTGTCCTCGCAACACATATATCAAGAGGCAGACGTAAAAGGCTGGCGGTATGCCTTGCATTTCTCTTGTTTAAGTGCTTCTTCAGATTTTTTTAGCTTACATCGTTTTATACTTAAGTCAGAATCATTTAATTTTGCTTAATTCAATGTAACACATAAAAATTTAAACATAAAACATCCTGCCATGAAAAAATTCCTCAAACGGTTAATCTGGATTATTCTAATTCTGCTGATGGCGTTTATTGCAGCCGCAATTATTATCCCAATAGCATTTAAACCCCAGCTGATGCAAATAGCAAAAACGGAAATAAATAAAAATGTCAATGCAAAGGTTGAGTTCGCCGATTTTCAGGTTTCACTCATAAAAGGATTTCCAAACCTTTACGTGGGGCTGAAGGACGTAAGCGTAGTAGGTATCGATAGTTTTGCCGCAGATACTTTGGTTGCTTTTCGCGAGTTTAGCGTGAAGGTTAACCTTTGGAGCGTTATGGATATGCAGAATATAGAGGTTAAGTCTATTTTGCTCGATCAGGCCCGGCTAAAGGCCAGAATTACCAGGGAAGGATTGGTAAACTGGGATATTGCCAAGCCATCGCAGCCAGCACCCGAAACCGAGGTTGCCGATACATCAGCAGAAGCAGAAAGCACTCCGGTAAATACCCGCGTTGCCTTAACCAAGTTTGAAATAAGAAATGCAAACATTGAGTATATCGATGATTCTTCAAACATGTCGGCATCCATAAATGGGTTTAACCTTCTACTTTCTGGCAATATGGGCATGAGCCAGACCGATCTGAAAATCAAAACTTCCATTGATGCAATAAACTTTAAGATGGGAGGGCTGAGGTACGTGAAAGATGCCAACTTTGAGTTTAACGCCATTATAGGGGCAAATCTCGATAGCAGCATTTTCACCTTCCGGGAGAATGAGTTTAGAATAAATCAGATTGCCCTGCTGTTCGACGGGGTTGTTAAGATGCCCGGTAACGATATTGCTGTAGATGTTAGCTTCAGGACACCGTCAACCGAGTTTAAGTCCATACTTTCAATGTTCCCAGCCATTTATATGAAGGATTTTGAGGGGTTGAAAACATCCGGAAGGTTTAGTATCGATGGATTTGTCCGGGGAACGTACAACGATTCTATTATGCCCATCGCATCGCTTGCGCTGGTGGTTGAAAACGGTATGTTCCAGTATCCCGATTTGCCAAAATC
>JBFXEO010000169.1:0-6459 GCA_050180015.1 Bacteroidales bacterium
AGTTATGGAAGTAATTCGTTCGTCTTTTGCCAATACATTGTAGAGGCTGTCGGCAACCGTCCGGGTTTCTTCTACCGGAGTGCCGGTCGGCAGGTATATCTCAACGGCAAACTGATCACGGTCTGCATAAGGAAACATACGCGAGTCAAAGCTGAAAAACACCACAAAAGAGATGATAACGATAATGACCGTTGTAGTTATGGTTGTATATGGATTTCGGAAAGTCCAGTCTAAGGCAGAGTTATAGGCGCGCTGCACCATTTTGTTCAGATTGAATTTTTTGTCGCCTGTGTCAGCCTTTTTCTTTATCAGCCAATATTCCAGAATGGGGATGTAGAGCATTGCCAGGATGAAAGAGACAAACAGCGCAATACCAAATGTCCACGGGAAATGAAGGACAAAATCATGCCATATCCCTGTAAGGATAACCAACAGGGGAAAAAAGACGATACAGATAGCGAATGTCGCCAGGAAAATAGCCCCGCTGTAACTTTGGGCGCTCAATGCCGCCGCCCGCCAGCGCGACATTCCTTTTTCGATATATTCCAGGTAACCGTCGATAACAACCACCGAGTTGTCCACAACCATCCCCAGCACGATGATAAGTACTGCCAGCGTAACCGTATTGAGCGGTATCTTGAACAAATACATCATTCCCAGTGATATAAAAATAGTGATAGGAATGGTGGTAGAAGCTATTACTGCCGTTCTGAACGGGAAAAGAATCATCATTACCAAAATGACGATGATAATTGCTGTAACTAAATCGCGAAGAAAAGAGGTTATCGAGTTGTTCACGACTTTGGGCTGGTCGGCAATACGTTCCACGGTTACATCATCAGGGATAAGGGTGTAAAATTCTTTCAGAATTTTATCCACATCTTTACCGTATTTTACGATATTGAACCCTTCCCTCATCTCCATAGAAAGTATAATCGCCCTTTTCCCGTTGTTTTGGGTATAACTTTTAGGGGTTTCGTACTCTTTTTTGATAGTGGCGACATCTTTGAGCCTGACAATATTACCCAACGGGTCGGAGTAGATAATTTGCTCTGCCACCTCTTTTTCGGTATCATATACGGGCGCAAGATATACAGGTATATTCACATCCCCGGTTTCCATCATCCCCGAAGATGTGGTAAGCCCCTGCGAAAACAGGGTGGTTGCCATCAGCTTGTAATTAATGCCGTAAACAGCCAGCTTGTCCCTGTCGAGGTAAACGCTTATCTGCTCTTTTTGTGTGCCATATTTACGGAGGTTGGACGCTGATTTCAGCCTGCGTAATTTATCTTCCAGAATTTCGGCATAGTCTTCCAGTTCGCGGTACGAACGGGTATCCGATTCCAGAGCAATCAACAGGGCAGAGGTATCCCCGAAATCGTCGTTGGCTATGACAGCCAAAACACCCGAGGGCAACTGTGATTTAAATAGTGATAGCCCGTGCTTGATTTTTGACCATACCTCGTCTTTGTTATATACATTATCCTCCAGCTCTACCATTACGTACACAACCCCATCACGGGACATGGAGTAGGTTTTTTCCCGCTTTACCTCCTTATAGGTAAAAAGAAACCTTTCCAGCGGTTTTGTAAGTTGTTCTTCTACCTGGGCGGAAGTTGCCCCGGGATAAACGCCAACCACCATCCCCTGCCGTATGGTAAACTCGGGAAATTCCTGTTTGGGCATGTCCAATAAAGCATAAACACCCAAAATCATCAGTGCCCCCACGAAGAAGAACATGATCTTGTGGTGGCGCATGGCCAGTTCTATCAACCCCTTTTTCCTACTCATAGTACGTTTACTTTTATTCCGTTAGAAACTTTTTGATACCCTTCCGATATAATTTCATCGCCAACGGAAAGGCCTGTTATAATCTCAACCCCTCCATATTTCTGTTTTCCCGTTTTAATAACCTGTTTTTGGGTGTATCCATCGATAACTTTCCATACAAAGGTGTTCCCGTTACCGTCTTTCAGGATACATTGATTGGGTACCACGATGGTATTTTCATTCGCGCTGTCGTTGATGAAAACATTACAAACCATACCCGGAAGCAGGGTATTATCGGAATTACTGACAGCTATCCGGGTAGCATAAGTGTGTGATATCCGGTCGGCAGTAATACCTTTTTCGCTTACTGTGCCCGGAAGCAACCCGCTACTTGCCGCAGTTACACGGATGGAAGCAAGCTGCCCGGTATGAATGGTATTGATTTCTTTTTCGGGAACGGAGATTTTCACTTTTACCTTATCTATCCGCAGTAGGGTTAATATTGCCTGGTTGGGGAGTACGTTTTCCCCGGCTTCTGCCATCCTGCGGCCTACTATTCCGCTAAACGGGGCTGTAAGGCGGCTGTCTTCTAGGCTTTTTTTGGCAATGGCCTCGGCAGATCGGGCTTTTTCAAGGTTTGTCTGCATTTCAATATACTGTATCTCCGGAAGGCTCTTTTTGTCATAAAGCAATTGTAGCCTTTTCATAGCGTCTTCCGCCTGGTTTAAGGTGGCCAAAGCCGCAGTATGCGCGTTGGTCAGACTGTACGCGTTCAGTTCGGCCAGTAAGTCGCCTTTTTTTACACGTTGCCCTTCCACAACATATATTTTATCAATATTGCCCATAAGCGGGAAGCTGACTGACACGGATAAGTCTTCCTCAACAATGCCTATGTACTCTTTGCCTACCGCTTTTTTGTCAGTTCCTACCGTATAAATTCTGACAGAGATATTCGTCTTTTGTTGTTCCTGACCGCTGTCTTTTGGGGAACAGGCGCTGAGAAAAAATGCTAATCCAATGAATTGGAACAGAACTGTTTTTTTCATTTTCTAGTTTATTATGATGAGTATTTGTGATATGCTACTTGTTGTGCTAAATGTGTGTTTTGGTCGGTTTTAATCGAATATCTTAGGGGCAATTAAGCCAATAGCCTTGCTTAACTTTTCTTCATCTAAAAACCCGTCCTTCTCCACAGAGTACAATACAATTCCCCAAAAAGCCGCGAGAAACATTTCTGCAGCCTTCGGAATATCTTCCCTTTTGATTCCCCTGAGTTCCTTTAAATCATAGCCGTCTTCCAGTATTCTGATGATATAATTTTGTTCAAAGTTTACCACACTTAGAAAGTGCCTGTGTGTGTATATTCTCGTCCTATACCCTTCTTTGATAATGAAGTAAAGATTTTTCTTATTTATTGCTTCTCTGTGAAATTCGCATACATAAGTTTTAATCTTATCTAACGTATTTTTATGCTCATCGACTCTGCTTTTTACATGCTTTCTAAGGTTAAGCAGCTCCATCTCAACAACCGCATCAAAAACTTCCGGTTTACTCTTAAAATAGTGATAAAGTGTACTTTTTGCCTTGCCGCAGGTTGCAGCAATTTCGTCCATAGTTGTTTTTTTAAACCCATATTGTTGAAACAGCTCCTGTGCTCCAATCAAAATGCCTTGCCTTACTATGTCGTCTTTACTTGCCACAATATTTTTCGACTAAAATAGTTTTTTAGTAGTATAATGAAATAAAACACCCCTCCCCAATATTTTAAGCGGCAAAATTATGGTACATCAATCCTCCAGTCAAGTTCTATTATCAGGAATAAACGTTCTAAAAGTCGAATTTTAAGCAAAAACAACGATTCATGAAGCGCATATTAAGTATTTTTGTGGAAAATATCGCAGACAATGGAAGAGAGACCGCTATTTAGTATTTCCATAAAAGAGTTGCTCCAACGTAAAATCGGGGAGGGCATGGAAAACGATATTATTGCCAGTTCCCAACTGACAGAGTATATTGATTTATTGGGTTTTCCTTTGCGTATAGATGCCCTGGTATTTTGTGTATGCACCAAAGGGAGTGTTGGCGTAACGATAAACTTGACTGAATGGAATATAACGCTGAACACCTACGTGATAAGCCTGCCTGAAAATATTATCGGGTTAAATAGTATAAGCGATGATTTCGAAGGGTATGTTATTTTTTTCTCAATGGACTATTTGAGAAAAATCAGTATAGACCTGAAAGATGTTTTACCGTATTATGCGTATGTGCTCAGCCATCCTTGTTTTAACGTTGCCCCGCTTAATGTAAAAAAGGTTACGCTATTCTATGATTTAATATATTCCTCGTTAAAAGATGAGGCCAGCACGCGAAAAAAAGACATAATAAAGGGGCTTGTTACGTCTATAATATTCAAAATATCCGAAGATTTGGATGAGTTTGGATTAAAAACCATTTCCGTAAAAACCAAGAGCAAAGAATACTACTTTATAAAGTTTATGGATTTATTGCTGCAAAATTTCAGGGAACATCATAATGTCGAATTTTATTCTGATAAGATGGCGCTTACGCCTAAGTACCTGTCGTCTTTAATGAAGGAAATCAGCGGGGTGTCTGCCTCGCGGTGGATTAACGACTCTATTGTTGTAGAGGCAAAAACACTGTTGAAATCTTCGGGTATGAACATTAAGCAGATAGCCGATTACCTGTACTTTCCAAACCCGTCGTTTTTCAGTAAATATTTTAAACAACACACGGGATTAACGCCAAGGGAATACAGGAGTAGGTAAGGACAACAAACCTGTCTTATCCTAAAATATGGCTACCGGTTAAACATAATTATTACGCTATACTTTTAAAGACCATATCTGGCGTTTTGTACCCTAAAGGTAGCTGTAATCAACATCAATGGCATTTTTTGCTGCACCCCTTACATGCTCTGTGCTATAGAAGCGCTGGTCAAGGTAAAATTCACCTTTCAATATCCCATTAACCCGCTCGGCACTGGCGTTCTCATAGCAATGGTTTTCCTCTGTCATGCGCATATCAATACCTCGTTTTTTAAGTTCGTCCAGGTGCCGGTTGCCGCCGTACTGGATGCCCCGATCGGAGCGGTGCACCAACCCGGCCGCAGGGCGGGCTGGTCGCAGCGTTATCCTGGGGGCCCGCAAACAGCCCGCCAGCTGCAGCGGATCGCCGATGTCATACCCTACAATCTAGCGGGAGAGCATATCGGTAATGAGCGCCAGATAGCAAAAGCCATTAATTGTTCGAATATAGGTTATATCCGATACCCAAACCTGGTTAGGAGCGTTTACTTCCATGTCTTTGACAAGATTTTATACCTATGAAAACGGTGGTAGGAATTCGTCGTTTTGCACGATTCCTTTTTGCGCTTTACAGGCATGCCATGCTTACGAAGGATATCGTTCAGTTTATCCCGACACCTACCTTTAACCCGGACAGATCAATGGTCTGCTTTAGGGCTTTGTGCAGCTTCACGGTTCCTACACGGGGTTTCTCAACCCCGTCGTACGATACCATCATTTTTATACATTTCTGCTACGTGCTGTGTAGCCGTTTTTTAGGACGAGTCAAAATTACCGCCAACGGGTGCTGGTATGAAATGTTGGAAATTTCGGAGTTGTAAACCTATCAACTGACAAGAACCTTGTTAGCGAGTGGCTAACTTGGCAAACTGATTAAATACCAATATTTTATGATCGTGTGTTGGGCACAGCTGATTTTCATCGTATTTAATTTCTTTTCAATTCCAAGATACCTAAAAATAAACGAATAAATAAAAGCATCAGTTTTTTTAAAGGCATCACTTCCACTATTACCAGATTTTTCTTGATAATAAAGTATATAAGGTATTTATAGCCTGTTTAAATTTAGCTGCCTGGGGGTAAGGCTATCGATTGGCTAATCTGATTTTTCTGAGCTTGCACAAGCACCAATTCGAGCAAGCGATGGTTAAATACCCGACCAGCCCAACCAATGGCCAGTGGCGATGTATAAAGAAAACGCCGAACGACAATCGGAGGCGCACCGTAAACCTGCGTGGAGTATGGGGTGCCGTGTCCTACCAGCAGAAGACGGGCTGCCAGTGGCGAGGGCTACCGCGGGAATTCGGGCCGTGGCGCTCAGGGTGCCACTACTGGCGGGAATGGCTGATTAGCGGCGTATGGGGGCGAGTACGGGGAAAACTGCATGGGCGGGTGCGGGAGAAGCGCTTCCACGAGGCACCCCCCAGCCGGCGAAGAATGGCGAAGGGGGCGTTCCCGGTAAGGGGTATGACGGGCACAGGAGGGTAAACGGGCGGAGGCGGCATATCGTAGCGGATACGCTGGGAATCCAGATGTGCATCGTGGAGACAGCAGCGAATGGGCACGATGGCGTGGCGGCTGAACGGGTGAGCGGTTAGCAAGGCTGGCCCATGCCGAATTGGGGGTAGAATTTGAGGTGGTACCCCGTAGCGATGAGGCGAGCCTCAAGGTTATCACAACGCGTTGTTTTGTATTGCGTTACGCATCGTGGTTGATGTGGTCAGGACGGCCCTGCAAGGATTATGAGATGAATACGGAATCAAGTGAGGCGTGGGTGCTCGTGGCCTCCATCGCTATGACGATGAAAAATTTTTAAACAGGCTCTAAGTATCGTAAATTTAAAACAAATTCGTTACATTTT
>JBFXEO010000170.1:0-6435 GCA_050180015.1 Bacteroidales bacterium
TAACAGCACCACAACAGCCAGCACAGCCGAAGGGAGCGCGGCCTCCTTCCCGAAGAGAGACATCGCAGTAAAAACAGAAAAACCCGAACTCTTAATTGCAACCAGCATAGACTGGGTAGTTATAATACTGGGGGCAACTCCCATGTAACCTGCAATTTTGGAGTAAAAAGTACCCAAGCCAAACGTAACGATAAACAGAATAGCAGAAACCCTTAGAAGCAGTAAGGGTTCTGTAAAGAAAACGTCCCTGTTTAGCCCAACTGCAACAAATATCATTACAGCAAAACCCCAATCTACCACCTTCCCCCTGATTGGCTCTACAAATTTGAACAACGGTTTCCAAAGCAGAAATCGGGAGATAATCAAGGGTAGCCCAACCAGCTGAAGCATCATAATGAATAACTCCCACGAATCAATACCCTTTGAGGCAAAGGTATTCACTAAAAATGGAGCCAGCAATATCGATCCTAAAAATGCGCCTATCACCCCAACAATCGAATATATTACATCGCCCTTAAGTATGTACGAAAACGGAATGATGGCAACACCGGGAGGGGCAGCCGCAATAACGACAAATCCATAAAACAACTCAGGAGTTGGCATTAGCCACCAAGCTAAGGGTAATACCACCAGCGAAAACAATCCGTAGTTAAGCAGAATGCCCATAAAAAAAGGTTTGTAAAAACTTACGGGATTAGATATTTGATCCATTCTAATTCCAGTCATCGAGAAGGTCATGGTAATTGCAAGTGCCGGGAATGTGAAATCTTCCAGAAGAATAGCCCTATCGCCAAAAATAAAGCCCAAAACAACAGCAAACACAAGAATTGAATTCCTGTTCAAAAAAATTTGCTTTACAATTCTGTTCATTCTGCTACCTTAGCGTAAAATTTCAGTAAATATAGCAAGATAGATTGAATTAACTTTGACCATGAACGGAAAACTATTCCTTATTCCAACAACCATAGGAGATTCCGAGGTGTCGGCCGTAATACCGGCAAAGGTTCTTGAACTCACCAAAGGTTTAAGGTATTTTATTGTTGAAGAGTTAAGAACCGCACGTAGATACCTGTCGAAAATTGGAGCTGAAACGCCAATTAATGCCATAGAATTCTTTGAGCTAAACGAACATACTCCACCATCCGAAATAGAAAAAATGCTGGTTCCCATACTTAACGGCAGTAATGCAGGGTTACTATCAGAAGCAGGGATACCCGCGGTGGCCGATCCCGGCTCGTTACTTGTTGCGGCAGCGCATAAGAAGGGAATAAGGGTAATTCCCCTTCCCGGGCCTAACTCAATTACTCTTACCTTAATGGCAAGTGGCTTAAACGGGCAGAGTTTTGCCTTTGTTGGTTATCTCCCGGTAAAAACCGAGGAGCGCAAAAAGCGCATCCGTCAGCTGGAGCAACGATCAAGGTTAGACAATCAAACGCAACTATTCATTGAAGCGCCATACCGGAATCTGGCACTTTTTCGTGATTTGCTTCTAACTTGTTCCGATGAAACATTCCTTACCATCGGATGCGAATTAACTACCGCCAATGAATTAGTGTTGACAAAGAAAATCAGGGATTGGAAGCGTGATCCCGCCCCTGAAATCAATAAAAGAAATACAGTATTTGCACTACTACTTGGTTGATGTGCAGGGAGCCGCTTACATGCAGACAACAGTAATTACCGATAAACATCAGCAGCTCAACTTTGAATTGTACCTTACTATTTTGATTTAATACTATCGAGCCGAATGGTATATAGAAGCGGCTGATACGGATTTACCTTGTCGTTACCATTTTTACCGTAGCACAGCGGCGATGGAGCGATTAACTCAACAGTGCCACCCACGGAAACCTTGGTGTATCCAATTTTAAGGGCACTGGTTAAGGTATCGGAGGCAGGGTCAAGGGCAACAGTATCGGTACTAACCGTATAGACCACAGTATTATCAGGTAAGGAGCATTGGTAACTGCCATATACCACGTCGCCGTCAGAAGGCCTGATACCAGACGTATCGACAACCAACTTATAGTATAAACCGCTCGTATCAGGGGTAAATCCGGACAAATCCATCTCCGACATTAGCTGCTTTTCCTGCTGAATTCCGGGGCCATTCAGGTAAACTATCTCCAAATCGTAGGCAAGCGATGACCAGTCAGGTAGCGATTCAACAATCTCATCCTTAAAACCTAAATCGGAAGTAAATATAATTGTCGATTTTTGATTCAACCGTGTAAGTAACAATCCTCTTTTCACCCCCTCTATCAGGTCGGTTTTTCCGGCAATTACCCGAACAGGTTCAAAAGTTCTAACATTTGTATCGAGGCCGGCATCTACTGCTACCGATTTTATGTTGGTATCGAAAACAACGGACGACGATGTTTTGGGGGTATAACCCTTAAACCAGAACTCTACCGTATCTCCCGCATTTACCTCATAAGCATACGATTTTTTTGTTACTACCAGGTAAACCCCATTGCTCTTGGTATAGGTTAATTTCTTTGCCGACAGATAACTTTCAATTGATTTTTCCTCGGCATAACGTTTATCATCCTCCAGAGAGTTATCGCAGGACGAAAACAAAATTGCGGAAAAAAACAAGTACGTGAAAATAGAAATCTTCCTATATGCTGTCATTCCGTTACGCCTTTCTTAACTTCAACAACCTCCAGCTCAAATACAACCGATGTGAAAGCAGGTATTAGCCCGCTAGAATTTCCCTGCTCGCCAAAAGCTAAACGCGACGGAACAATTAACATTGACTTTTCACCTTCGCGCATTGTTCCAACGGCCTCCTCGATACCGGGAATGACCTGCCATTTTTGCCCGTAAACAAATTGGAATGGCTCCTTCCGTTTGTAGGTTGAATCAAAAATTTTACCGTTGAAAAACCGTCCCTCGTAGTGCACTGTCACAGTATCGCCCCGCTCAACCTGTTTCCCTGCTGTTTGAATTTGCGGAACAATGTACAACCCCGATTCTGTTGGCTGAACCGATAGTTTTTTACCATCGAGGTACTGCTTGATAATCACCTTTTCATAGTCGCCAAAATCATCAATCCACGACATAAAGGCTTCTATTTCATGCTGAAATTCTTCGTTGGTTTTTATATCCAGCATCCGAATATCAACCCGCATAAAATCATCGGGCTTGATGAACCTTGGCATTCCGGTCTCCAGCGTTTGAGTAAAAAACGGTTTAGCCGTTATGTAAAATGCAGCACTATCGCCCTGCGATAGCATCAAAAAACATTCATCAATAGAACCCTTGTAGAGCGGTTCGGCCAGCTGAAACTGGCGAATACCCTGAAAAAAAATCGAATCGTTTACTGTACGATACCTTATGTTGACGGTAATGTAATTTGATGGCTGCGCTGGTGCTACCCCATCGCCAAGGCTGATAAGCATGTAATGTATCCCGGTTTGGGTAACCGAAAATCCCGGGAACAACTTGGACCGACTGGAGCATCCAGATAAAGTTAGAAGTAAAGCCGCAAATATTAAACTTGATTTTATTCTCATTTAACCCTAATTTTTGCAGATGTAAAGTTAAACCAAAGTATTCTATTTTCAAGGATTAACCTTTAACAATTCCAAATCGTAAATAATTATAGATCGGGCCGGAATGTGGTTGGCATCGCCAATTAGGCCATGCGCCAAATGCGGAGGCATAATAAACTTTGCCCTCTGCCCCTGCTTCATCATCAAAATGCCCTCCTCCAAACCCGACTCAACGCCCCCGTGCCCAACGACAAATGTGCCCAACGAATCGGGTTTCGACTGGTAGCATAAAGTTCCGTCCAGCAAGGTAACCCGAAAGTTGAATTCGACCACATTACCCCTTTTCACAGAAGGGCCATTTTTATTGCCCCAAATCAGGTAAAATAAACCAGTGCTACTCTCGTTCATACCCGCCAGCTTGTGCCGCCTAATGTACAACTCTATTTTTTCCCTATCCTCCTGCACCAATACCCGGTTAATCCGTTCCAGCTTTTCCTTTGCCTGCGCCTTCGAAGGTTTAGCATCGGTACCTGTCCTTTCATCGTGATAGCAGGCGGTAAAAATAGCTAGCAGAAGCATCAATATAAACTCCAATTTCATAAATATAAACTTATTCTGATGAATTCAACTCTGAGGAATGCTCTGCCAGCAGCTGCTCGAACTGTAGAATTGTTTGCTCCAGCGATGAAAAAGATTTTCCGCCAGCAGCATTGGTATGCCCCCCCCCGTTGTAATATTTTTTTGAAAAAATATTTACCGGGAATGAACCCCGAGAACGAAGCGAAACTTTTATAAAACCATCATTCTCCATGAATATTACCGAAAAAATTATGCCCTTAATGGAAAGGGGATGATTCACGAATCCCTCTGTATCGCCAATTTGATGGGAAAAGCGTTTAAGTTCAGCCTTAGTTAGCCAGATGTACGCGGCCTTATGCTCCGGAAAAACTTTCATCTTTTCGGCCAAACAGTAACCCAGCAGCTGCATTCTATTCACCGAAAAGTTACTGTAAACCATAGCCTGAACGGCCTCAACGTTAACTCCTCTGGCAACCAGCTCTCCGGCAATCTCGAATGTTCGCTTCCGCGAACACGCATAGCTGAACGATCCTGTATCGGTCATTATACCAGTATAAAGACAAACCGCAGAATTTTCATCAACGGACTGCTCCCCGTATAGCTTAGCAACAATCTCATAAACCAGCTCCGATGTGGAGCTAACCTGAACAAAAGAAAAATAAAGGTCGAAAGGACTCTCCGGTTCAGGGTGATGGTCAATTAAAATCTTTTTGCAGTGAGAGCTGGCAAGCAGGCCTTCCATTGTTTCAAGCCTGCGGAAACCGTTAAAATCCAAACAAACGATTAGGTCGGCATTAGATAGAGCATTGGCGACTGACTCTTTCTGCTTTGAATACAGGATAACCCTA
Source organism: Bacteroidales bacterium (assembly GCA_050180015.1). GTDB lineage: Bacteria > Bacteroidota > Bacteroidia > Bacteroidales > Tenuifilaceae > JBFXEO01. The sequence goes on from JBFXEO010000170.1 coordinate 4,925, forward strand.
TCAATTTCAGGCAACCATTCCAGGAATTCGGGGAAACCGTTCGGGGAAACCATTGTTGATTTAATGCCAACGTTACCCAGTGCGTGGTACAAACCCAGTATAGAGCCAACGGCATCGCCGTCGGGATTATAGTGGCTGATTAACACTATACTTTTAGAATTGCCCAGCAATTCTTTTAAACGATTAAGTGATTGTATATCAAGGTCTATGTGCATCGAAACGCGGTATGGTTATTTTTGTTGCAAAGATAGCCTTTGCCATGGTGAATAAATTACCTAATTTAGAAAAAAATTAAAACATGAATACACGTTTTACATTTTGCATGATTAAACCCGATTCATTTAAGAGGGATTGTGTAAGTGAAATACTACTTGAACTACTCAAGGCCGGGTTTAAAGTTAGGGGTATAAAAATAACCATGCTAACCCAAGGTAAGGCCGAACAATTCTATGACATCCACAGGGGAAAAGAGTTTTTTGACAGGCTAACAGCGTTTATGAGTTCCGGCCCTGTTATGGCGATGGTTCTGGAAAGAGCTAATGCGGTAGAAACGCTTCGTGAAGTTATAGGTAAAACTGATCCAACGGAGGCAGGCGAAGGCACAATCCGCAGGCTGTACGGTACCAATACCACCCAGAACGCCATTCATGCCTCGGATAGCTACGAGAATGCCGAACGGGAATGGAGTTTCTTTTTCTCGAAAAGGGAAATTTACTAAGTACATTTCTGATCGTTTATCACACAAAGCCGGATTAAAACCAAGTTAGGCTTAATCTTTGTAGTCGATATTTCCATTAACTATTTCAACCCAATAATATCTAAGCTATGAAAAAAACTGTTTTGGGGCTTTTGGCGGCAATGCTGATTTCTGCACTATCTACTGCACAGAATACCAATATTTACAAGGGTAAAGTTATTTACGGGGGCAGGGAATACTACTACGAAACATCGTGTGCAGGCGTAAAACCTATGGTAACAACAACTATTGAAACCTACGGTTTAACCATTTACAGGGTAAAAAAGGATATAAAAAAGCCTTTCCTTAAAACTCACTGTACGGCGCTGGAATTACGACGCAACGATAGCGCAATAAAAGAAAACGTCGATAAAATTACATTCACCACCATGGTTGGCAACAGGCTTTCGCCCGAGGTTGAAGGCACATCAAAAAAGGTTACCCTCAATTTTCAGCTGGATAATTTTACGCTTATCCCCCTGTATAACCCCGGTGCACGCAGAGGTTGTGCCAACTTTGGAGAGGCTATTACCAACGTGGTTTACTTTGTACTAAAGGAACTCGACTAAGGCTGCTTAGCTTTTGCGGTTTACGCCGTATGCTACTAGTAAAATTACTTAAGCTAAACAACATTGATTTCGTAAGTTTACGGGTTGTCTAAAATCAATATCCTTAACCACGGTAGCATTAAAAAAGCTGTTAATCCTGTCGATTAACAGCTTTTTTTTCATCATCAACTCGTACCGTAACGCAGCGGATTTAAACGAGATGGTGA
>JBFXEO010000171.1:0-6393 GCA_050180015.1 Bacteroidales bacterium
TACAAAGTATATTTATGAAAACGATTCTTTAGACACTTTGTCCAAATACAGAGTTGATGGATGTTTAATAAATGATGACGATTCCAAGTGTGACTATTTGCTTTTAAACTGCACAAAAGAAGTTTCATATTTTGTGGAACTGAAAGGGTCAGACTTGATTAAGGCAGTTGAACAAATTGACCGTTCAATAGATATTTTACATAAAGACTTTAAAAGAATATTCTGTAGAAGCAAGAATCGTTTTAACAAGAGTAAACACAACAGACCTGAAAAGTACTAAACTAATTAGACTTGAAAGCAAGTTGAAAGAACTCAATGGGAAATTGGTTAAACAGACTCGACAACTGACCGAAAAAATTTAAGTCGAGTAGGTAAAGGGGAATTTCACCCCTAAACCTCTCACAGAACCGTACGTGACAGTCTCCCGTCATACGGCTCTTCCTGCCCAAGTCGCTAAGGAAGAAAACCATAATGCCAATGCAAAAACAGGTTAGGAAAACTCTTTGCAATATTGCTGAGCCACCTGAACGCATGGGTTTTGATTTTCTTCCGAAACCTTCGATACTTGTTCCTTACCCACATCATTAAACGGTAATTGAGAACCCGGAACACTTTACGCATTTCGGAGAACCTGAATTTGCCATAGTAGTTTATCCAACCCCGTATTTTCGGCTCTAAACGGTTGGCAATGTCCTGTAACGAAAATTGCACCATGCGGTGAATCTTCATTTTATACAGTGTCTGACCAATCCGTTTTCGCCGTTTGTTACTTATGGCTGGTGTAAACCCTAAATGCCACTTACCAAGCCACCCTTTCACCCATCGGGGTTGAAAGGTGAAACCCAAAAAATCGAATTTCACATATTTGGGTTTGAATGGCGGGTGGTTCTTCTGGTTTCGCTTGCAATAAACAATGTTCGACTTCTCTTGCTTAATCTCTAACTTGCATCGTTTCATCCTTTGTTTTACTGCTGCCAATACATTAAGTGATTCCTTAAAGAACTTGCAATGGATGATAATATCATCGGCATAGCGTTCATAAGTACACTCCGGAAAGGTTTTCTCAAACCATGTATCAAAGGCAAAGTGAAGGAAGATATTTGCCAACAATGGCGAAATTACACCGCCTTGCGGCGTCCCTTTTCCTTGCTTGGGTTCAAGGCTGCCATCCCGTTTCTGTACGGGTGCATTCAGCCATCGTTTTACGTACATCAAAATATGTTTCGATGTAGTGAACCGCTTAACTGCCCGAATAAGTAGCCGGTGGTCGATATTGTCGAAGAATCCTTTGATGTCAAGGCCAATTGCCCAGTTAAACTTCTGGCCATTTTCCTCGCATTGCTTTACCGCCTGATGTTGACTTTTCCCTGGGCGATACCCAAAAGAGTTAACACTAAAATGCGGTTCTACAATCATCTCTAATTCCTTACGTATTACCTCCTGTGCTACTCGGTCTAAAACAGTGGGAATCCCCAATGCCCGTTTCTTACCGTCTTCTTTGTCGATAAGTACTTCACGAACAGGTACGGGCGTATAACTGCCGCTCGCCATACGGTTCCATAACGGATACAAATACTTCGCCGCACGGCTCTCGATGTCGGCAATAGCAATATTGTCAACACCGGCGCTGCCGCCATTTTTCTTTACTGCCTGAAAGGCATCCCATACCTGCCGCTTACCTATCGGTTGCGACTTTTGTTTCTCCCTGAAAATCATTCTACATAATCCTTTCGATTATTAGTTGTAATACAATTTAAAACCGGTCAGGTGGAGACCTTCGCTCCACTCCCATTACAGTAGCTTCATCACTACTACGCTCCATCCGCCACTAACTCGGCTGCATTGGTACTCTGGGTCTTTTCCTTCGCGTGGATTTATCGACCGGCTCCCTTAACATCAGCCACAGTAGCTTCTCCTGTTCCGTTACCAAGCCCAGACTAACGTTCACGCCGTCTTTATGCCGATTGCCCAAATAGCCAATAATACAGGTAGTTTGCTATTCTCCTCGCAGGCACACGTCCGAACACCTGCTTTTGGACAATAATGTACGTTATTCACGGCACCTCTACGACGGTTCAATCGCTACTCATTCGTCTCCAGTAGTCTATACCTGAAAAGGTCGGTCAAACAAATGACCCCCTTATCGTTTCCATGACGCTCAGTACCTACTCCTTGAAAGAGAAGCACCTCATGGTGGTTTGGCAAATCCTCCTGCAAGGTCTTTGCCGAGAGACCATCATGACATTTATCGTCATGACCCTCTCATCTCGGTTACAGTTTTGTTACTCAAATTCAAAGAACTTTATTTAAATTGCATCCTTGAGTAACGACAGGACACACGGGGCAACCCACAACAATGCCAAAGCCAAACATGTTTAAAACGCTCAAATTTTGGACTGTTTTTACAATTGCGGTTGTTATTTTTTATGCCGTTGGGAGTTTTACCAGCGATATAATTATCCGTCAGTTCAAAGTATCTGCCTACAAAAAGGCACTAATCAAAGCAGAAAACGAAATCAATAAAAACTGCCCAATACTAATTGACCGGGAAACACGGCTAGATAATGTAATTGCCCTCCCCGACAATGTATTTCAGTATAATTACACACTAATAAATACGCTAAAAGATTCTTTAAATGCTGACGATTTAAAAGAATACCTCGAACCCAGCGTAATAAATTTTGTGAAAAGCAACCCCGACATGAAAACTTTACGGGACAATAAAACAACCATAAATTACTACTACAAGGATAAGAGCGGTGTATATTTATTCACAATTTCTGTGAAACCCAATCAGTACGAGTAACTCCAAATTTCCGGGTTAAAGCCCCAAAAACTGGCGATTGGATACCCAGTAGTTGTATTCTTGTCATTTTATTTATACGTTTATTTGCCCTGAATTCTTTTGAAAACAATTTGACTATATGGCAACAGGTAGGCATGTTCGCCATTCATCTTACCCTTTCGTTTATCCCAATAGCTGTACTTACTCCTGCATGCAAATGGGAACCTTATTGGAGTAATTGGGTTTGTAACTCTCCCTCTATCTTCGCTATAACACGAATAATTCTATTTGGATGAGCCTGGTAATCGTTCTTTGTATAAACGTCCCATTCATTATCACTGGAATCCTGTTTATATTAACTCTTATTTTTTTTGGGGGGGGGCAAACATACTCATTAACAACCATTTAGCAATCTTATTATCGTTGGTCTAATATAATGGATCAATCGGCGATTAAATTGCGGGCAATCCAAATACAAAGGTCACCAAGACCAAGAATATTTTATGTTGATACTACCCTAAATCCATTTTGCTGGCCGTGAAGAAACTCCCCTGCCATACACGGAGTAAGGTGATTTTCGCCATAATATGGCAAAAAATTCACGATCAACGACTTAAGTCAAATTATCGCGCATAAACCGGCTGGCTTTCCCCAAAAAATCAACAGAAAAGCTAAATTTATTTTCAACCTGATAATTATTCATGTATTTTCGCAACAAAAAAATTGCGTTGGTTACGAAAAGAATAGTTTTGGTGATTTTAATATCTGTTATTTCGCTGTCAAAAATATATTCACAAGGAAAAATAAAGCAGATCAACGAAAAACGGGACTCGGCTAAAGCGCTGGCGGTAGAACAGGGTAAACCTTGGCTGTCACCCATTTTTGCGCCAGCATTTACATCAGATGCCGGAGTCGTTGTTACGGGTGGCATACTATACTCCTTCAAAATCGATAGGAACGATTCCATATCGCAACGCTCGTCACTTCCCGCATCGGTTTTTTACAGCTCCAGGGGCAATTTCGGGGTAAGGTCTAACGTGAAAACCTTTTGGTTTAACGACAAATTTAGAGTAAACTTAAATCTGGATCTCACCGACAAGGATAATAACTACTTCGGGAAAGGCTATGACAAAATAGACAACACAAAACGTTCCGACTCAATCACTCTTTACCACGAAACTGTTACGGACCTGGATGTAGATGTAATTTATAAAATTGCACCATCGCTCTACGCAGGCTTAAGATTACGGCCTGGATATAAGAATATGCGCGATGCTGCTGACTCTGTTGAGAATGATCCGTATAAATCACAGTTTAAAAACAGCTATTTCCTTAACAGCATCGGATTTCAGGTCTCCTACGATACCAGAGACATTGTGATTAATCCTTGGAAAGGAATATTTCTGAATTTTTCGGCATTATTCTATAACCAGGCATGGGCAAGTGACTACAACTATCAGATTTACACATTCGATTCCCGTTACTACCGTAAATTAAACCGGGGGGGCAACGTGTTGGCTTTCAGGTTTTACACGCGTTCCACCTATGGCGATGTCCCAATAACTGAACTGTCCGACTTTTCCGGAGGAAAATATGTACGTGGTTATCCGTTAGGAAAATATAGAGATAACGCCTGTGCGCTTATTGTGGGGGAATGGCGACATACTTTTTTTAAAAAAGATAAAACGCAAAGCAAACATGGGATTGTTTTATGGGGGGGCACATCCAGCATTGCTTCCGATGTTGGTGATATGACCAAATGGCTACCCAACGTGGGTGTTGGGTATCGATTCGAGCTGCAACCTCGCATGAATATTTGTATTGATTTTGGAGTAGGCGATGGCTCGCAGGGCGTTTACTTTAATTTCAACGAAGCCTTTTAACCGGATATACTATGATTTTTCATTCTACGTTTGAATATAGTTACCTTTTGTTACCGATAATTGGTTTTATCATAGGTTTTTTTGGTTCCATGATAGGCGGTGGTGGCGGGTTCTTCTTTATTCCCATTCTTACCTTAATGTTCAAAGTCCCAGCCCAAGCAGCCGTTGCCACCTCGTTGGCAGCTACGCTGCCTATTTGTATTGTTGGCTCTCTGGGACATTACCGAAAGGGAAACCTTGATTTCCGAACGGGGTCGATATTTGCCCTAGCCGGTATTATAGGTGCTGTTTCTGGCACCGGGATTACAAGCTGTTTAAGCTCTAAGCAGCTAAAAACAAGTTTTGGTATATACTCTCTGCTAATCGCTCTGTATATGACAATAAGTACGTGGAGGAAAACAGGCGATGACCCCACCGGGGAAAAATTACACAATGACTCCAAGCGAACGAGAATAGCAAAAGGGTCATTCTTTGGCTTGTTGTCAGGGGTAATTGCTGGCACTTTCGGAACCAGCGGGGCTGCACCCATTTTAGCCGGGTTACTGGCTATCCGTATGCCAATAAAATTGGTAGTAGGAACCTCTCTAATGGTTGTTTTGGTAAACACCATATTTGCAGTTGGGGCCCATTTCCTTATTGGTAAAATTGATCTTACCTTGGTTTACTTTCTTACCGCAGGGTCAATACTAGGTGCCTTGGCTGGTTCAAAGCTTCTTGCCCAAACAAAAATAGAACACATGGGGAATTCCATTCGGTATTTGTATGCGTTGGTTATGCTCGTTTTGGGTCTATTAATGATAATCAAATAAACACAATACTATTCAACCTATGAAATCAACAGAAATGATTCGTGTAATTTACTATATTATTCTTGCTTACTTCCTACTGGGGGGTATAGGCTTCTATACCATAAACCGGAAGAAAGAATGGAAAGACGCACGCAAAAGCTGGGTGAAATTAACAACCTATTTCGTTATCATTAACATTCTGTTTTTTAGCATTGTCATCAACCCAATAGCATTCCGGTATCTTGCCATTTTAATAATTGTAGCGGGAGTATATGAATTACTGAAATTGTTTATGAATGCTGGTTACAGTCAAAAAGGCTTTCTTTTAGTATCATTGCTTTTTTTCGGAGTTTTTGCCTTGGGCTTTTATATTTTTAGCGGTATGGAGCGCGGGGTGATACTTTTTTCTTTCTTGATACTTTCTATTTTCGACAGTTTTAGCCAGATAACGGGTCAACTCTGGGGGCAAAGAAAAATATTCCCCAAAATCAGCCCCAACAAAACGCTGGGAGGACTTATTGGGGGGACGTTATTTGCCATTTTTAGCGCCATTTTGCTTAAGGGCCTTTATACGGCATCATCCTTAAAAGCGTTATTAATGGCAGTAGGAATAGTAATTTTTGCGTTTACTGGCGATATTTCCGCTTCATTCTACAAAAGAAAATACAACGTAAAAGATTTTAGCAACCTAATTCCTGGGCATGGCGGTTTCCTAGACAGATTCGATAGCCTCATAGCAGGAGGGGCTTGGGTTGCCCTAAGTGAGTATATAATTTAATCAAACTAATCATGGTAAATAAGATAACTCTGTCATTTTTTTATTTAATTGCAATTGCTTTGCTATTAATATTCAATGAGTTGGCATACAGGAGGCTTGGCGTTAAGGGCGAAATAACCCGGAAGTTTGCCCATTTTACCGCTACTCTTGCCACCATTC
>JBFXEO010000172.1:0-6407 GCA_050180015.1 Bacteroidales bacterium
CGACGCTCTTCCGATCTTTCAACTCCTATTACAATAGCTACAGCGTGTGGAACAACATTTTTTGTCAGTGGAATTGAATTAATGTTTTTAAAAGAAAGGTTTGCAGTGTATTTGTCAGACTTATATTCAAATCGGGCAACCTGTTTTTTTATCTTGTCAATATCTGCTTTAACGGTTAATATCTCAGTTTTTGCAGGTCGTTGGTTCAAAGCAAATGGAAGTTGTTGATTGGCTATATTTCCGACCCCTTTACTTTCGGTAACAGTTATGGAAATAGGGAGTTGACCGGAAACTACAACCCGTTTATTAGGACTTAACGTGATAAGAATTTCTTTCACCTCACCTATTTGTAAGCTATTAAATGATCCAATTCCATTACCGATATTGATGTTGTTATCAGTAGTTGTAATAATGTATTTTACATCACGGGCAATATTACTTCCTACGTTTTGAATTGCTATTTTTGCTTTAACCATCTCCCCAGCCTGAAGTTGCCCATCTTCAATTATTGCCATCGTACCTTCTCCCTTATCAAAAATATCTACTCCACTTAAAACAATTCTGGATTTCTGGTACTCTAGAGTATTCAACACCAACAATGCTGGATCCATATCATATCCAAAATGTTCGGTTACATTAATCTGCAACTTATGTTCGTTTGATTTAATATTGAATCCTGCTTCAATTGGAATTTCTATTGTTTTTGTTTCTTCGGGTTTAATCATTCGAATAAAAACCTCGGGGCCTATCTTAAAGGCGGGATCGTAGGATTGAGTTGTAATAGTTGCTTTTAAACCTTGAGCAGGACCTTTCCCCTTATTGGTAATGGTAAGTTTTAACTTCGACTTTTCTTCGGCTTCCAGAATTCCATTTTGGTTATCATCTTTATAATCCATATTCACAAAAAGGTTCGGTGGCAAAGTGAATTCATAAACTGGCTCAATGGCCATTTTTATAGAATTCGATTTAAATGATTTCTCATTCTGTGCCGATATCAGACCTACACTAATAATTATTAAAGTCAGAATTATTATGTACTTTCTTATCATGGCTGTTACTTAAAGTAAATACAAGTTATAATGGGGCATAGAGATTTTCAATCCCCCAATTGGGGGATTTTTTCATTGATTCATATCTAATTATTGAAAAAATTAAGTACATTTGATCTAGGTTAACAATTGGCAATGAATACATTAGTTGTTAATACAAGCATTGGCAGTGTTGCTGTACACCAAAATGGGAAGGATGGCTTCCCCATTATTTTTGTTCATGGGAGCTCATTATCATGCAATACGTTCATCCATCAACTAAACGACAAAACCCTAAACGAATTCCGTTTAATTGCCTTTGACTTACCTGGGCATGGTGATAGTTTTAGGTCAACAAACCCCAAAGTAGATTATTCTCCTTTTACTTTTATTAAATGCGTAGTTGAACTATGTGAACTACTAAGAGCAGGAAATGGGGCTCTTGTAGGTCATTCGCTAGGTGGGCACATCGCTATTGACGCCTTAAACTTATTACCAAACATAAAAGGATTGGTAGTTTTTGGGACAACACCATTTACAATGCCCCCTTTATTCGAAAAAGCATTTCTTCCATCTCCCCTATTAAATCTAATTTTCAAACCCGACCTTTCAGATGATGAGATGCTAAAAATGGCCAAAGGGTTTGTCGCAGAAAATGGGATTGTCCCAGACGAAATACTCGAAAGCATCCGAAAATCTGATCCATTAGTCAGACAACATATTGGGGAAGCATTAAATTCGGGCAATCTACTTGATGAAGTAAAAATTATATCAGAGAAAAAACCTCCTTTTTTAGTCATACATGGAGAAAAGTACCAACTAATAAATGCCAACTATTTTCAACTGTTAAATAAAAAATTACTGTGGGAAAACGAGATTCAATATATCCCAAATTCAGGACATTCCCCTCAAATTGAAAGTCCCTACCTATTCAACAAAACATTGCTACATTTTACAGAATCAATTGTAAAGTAACCATTTATCATTTAAAAATGCAGTATGGCATATAATGATAGAAATAAAGATTTTAAGTGTTTTTGCAATCAGTTGATTTTTGACCTTCAACTTAATAATTATAAAAATCAACTGGTTGACTGGAATAAATTAAATGACACCCTAATTTTAAAAAATCAGTTCTTTTATATTAATGATTTCGAACTTGCTAAAAATATATATGTACACCCCAATGCCGAAATAGTAACAGGATATCCAATTTCATTTTTTGAGGAGTTAGGAAATATTTACAGCCTAATTCATCCGGAAGATAGAGATTTTGTATTTGATTTCTCTAAAAGAACAATATCAATATCGTATGAATACAAAGAATTACTGAAAGAAAATCCACTTGTTGTTACTTATATGATTGATTTCCGCTTGAAAACAGCGAATGGCCAATATATAAGATTAAACAGGCAAACGTGTTGTTTCAAAACCGACAATGAAGGAAATATGGTTTACGCTTTAGTGGTTTTTACCGACATTACACAAGTAAAAAAATCTAATAGCATTTCTTTTTCACTGCAAGGCGATCAAAAATATTCACATCTCTTTAAAGATCTTATAGAAAAATACAATTTGAATTTTTCAATTACAAAAAGAGAAAAGGATGTATTGACTATGCTTTCCAAAGGATATTCTGCTCCAAAAATTGCTAAAGCACTATTCGTTTCGACCCATACAATAATAACCCACCGAAAACACCTACTAATAAAAACTGGAACCAAGAATACCGCAGAACTCATTAAGTTTGCCGTTGAGAAAAACCTAATATAATCAATTACCATATCATCAAAAAACCACTTTTAGTCCGGGTACTCAATCCTAGCGTGGTAAATATTTATCAGCTTTTTCTTGAAGACGGTTTTGATGGTGGTAATATCCCTAAAGGTTATGTCAGCATCGTTGAACTGACCTCCTGCCTGTTGCTGGTCGATAATGGTTTCCACCAGCTCATCGATGTTTTGGGTGGTTATACTCTTCATGCTCCGCGAGGCGGCCTCTATTGCATCGGCCATCATTACAATGGCAGTTTCCTTTGAGTTCGGGCAAGGGCCGGGGTAGGTAAACTTTGACTCATCATCAATACCATTTTCAAATTTTTCACGATGGAGATGGTAGAAGTATTTTACCTGGGTTGTTCCGTGGTGGGTCTGAATAAAATCAATCAGCTGCAGGGGCAGTCGCCCCTTGGTAGCAATTTTCACGCCCTCGTTTACGTGGCTGATAATTACCTTTGCACTTTCAGTAAAATCCAGATTTTTATGTGGATTAAAATCGTAGGGTTGATTTTCGATGAAGAAAAGCGGGTTTACAATTTTTCCAATATCGTGGTATAGCGCACCAGCCCTAACAAGTAGGGTATTTCCGCCCACTCTGTGGGTGGCCTCTTCGGCCAGGTTTGCAACCTGCAATGAGTGCTGAAAGGTTCCCGGGGTAACCTCGGCCAGCTTGCGAAGCAAATCCAGGTTAGTATCGGACAGCTCTATTAGTGTTGCGTCGGAAAGGAAGCCGAATATTTTTTCGAAAAGGTAAACCAGCTGGTACGATGCCATGAGGAGTAGCGCATTGATGGCAAACCACATCAGCACTAACCCATCGGCAGCCAGCGGTGTCCCGTCTTCTATGGTAACCAGGCTTAGGTAGAGGATGACGTAAGTAATGTAAACAAATATTACGGTGATAAATAGCCGCCCTCTCCTATAAAGGTTGGTTAGGCTTATAATTGCAACAACTCCGGCGATGAAATTAATAAATACGTATTCGAAGCTGTTTGGAACAAAAAATCCTACCACAAAAGTGGTTACCAGGTGTATGAACAGGGCTAGCCGGGAATCGAAAAAGGTGCGGATAAATATGGGAACAATAACCAGCGGTATAACGTAAATACTGACCATTCCACTTTTAATGACATAGGTTGATACAACTACCATAAAGGTTATCAGCAGGAGAATAAAAAGTGTTTTGGAGTCCTCCTTCAATATTTCATTCCTGAAGCTGGCCAGAAACAGGAAGAGAATTATGAACAGAGAACCTACGATTATTCCATTTCCCGCCATTACAACAGCCCCATTTCTGCTGCCCAGATGCTGTTCGTATTCCCGTTTGAGCGATTCTAAAACCTGAAACACATCCGAAGTCACCATTTCGTTATGCGAAATAATACGTTCCCCGGTTTGGATCAGCCCCTTGGTCAGCGAAATGTTGGCTATTAGTTCGTTCTTGTACTTATGGGTGATGTAATCGTCGTAAAGTAGATTTGGCTGAATGTACTATTGGAGGTTGAACTGGTTCCAAAAGGCTGTAAGCAGAGTGTTGCCGGGTGTATATTCGTGAATTTTACCGTTGACAAAGTCTATGGCTTTTCGTTTTGTAAATACCTTGTCGTAATGGCTTTCATACGAGATGTTATTTCGTAAAACTAGTATGCCAACCTCTGACTTGTTGATGTTGGAGATACTTTCGGACTGATCGACAATTCCCTTGCTATAAATATCTTCTATTACTGCAATAACCTCAGCCTCCAGTTTGTCCATCAACAAATTTTGTTGAATGCGCAACCTGGCATCAACCTTACTGCCGGACGAGTAACCGGACCAACTCTCCCTAAAATCATTCCTGAATTGGTTCACTGAATTTCCCATGACAAGGGAATCGTACCGGAAAAAGGGTTTAAAATCCCTGAGAATGTGGCTTCTTTCGCTAAAAATTTCGGCATCGGTTTTATAGATGGGGAAATCGAACGGGGCATACAAATCGTTATGCATCCAGGGTTTCCCCTTCTGAAACTCATACTTGAACCTGCCTTCCCGGGGTAGGCAAATCAATACTATAATTAGGGCGATAAGAAAGTAAAAACCCCGGAAAATTCCCCTGTAGTTGACTTGTATGTACCGTAATATACCCATTTTTGTTTGGTATGAGGTGTTCGACAAATGAAAATTTCTACGCTAAACTAACTTGGAGTGCCCGTGTAGCCAATCGTTGCAATGGGTAAATATACAAAAAAATAGTTTTACTGACATTTAACCCTCAACAGGTTTGAATCAATTGCTAGCTCAAGTAGCGGCTGTTCTATTTGTTTTTGATTTTATTGGCTCGTGGACAAAAAATTATTGTTGTAGTTACAATAAAATATTAATTTTGATAAAAATATGTTAGCCTTGAAAAATTACCTGTGGTGGATACGGGTGATTTCGTAAAGGTAAATATTGCCTATTGTATGAAGTTGAGTTTGATGAAAAAAAGCGAAATTGTTAATTTCGTTGAGTTTAATATAACCGGTGATTCGGAGAATTACAACCGCTGCGACGAGGAATCGCTTTACCTATCGGTTGATGTTTTCAACATATTTGCCGGATGTTTTGAGCGGAGCAACCACCTATTCGATTTTGTGGCACCTACACTTTACAATAGCCGTAAGTTTATTCCCCTACAGAATGAGTTGTTGACCAACCTCGAAGTATTGCTGGCAATTAACAATATCAGTCAGTTTCAGTGCTACCTGCAGGGCGTTTTCCTGGGGAAAGATTTACAGAATGTCCTTAGCAGTATGGATTCCGACTACGAAAAACATTGGCGAGGCTATATGCGCCAGATTATTCAGGTAAACAGGCACCTGATGCGGCTTATAGACCTTTGCATTGAGGAGGAACGGGTAATTTGGGTTATTCCGTACTAACTGAAAATCCAACTTTCTCCAAATCTTTGGCAATAGCTATATGTTTACTAACAATGTACCCGGTGAAATCGTGACGGTACGGGTAGGTGTTCCGGTAATTTTCAAAATCAACATTAACGTTTCGCAGATCGTCGTCCATTATGTTATAGGTTGATTTTATTGCCGATAAAATATCATTTGAGGCATTCAGCTCAATTCTGCTCAGAGGGTTTGGGCTTGGCCACCAGGGTTGAATCCCAAGGTTGAAAAAGCTACTTAATGAGTCAACAACCGCTTTAGTACCAAGAACTTTGCCCTCGGCTGAATAGCCGGCAATGTGCGGAGTCGCAATCAACGCCTTATTCAGAAGTCCGGCGGAGATGCCGGGTTCATTTTCCCATACATCAAGGGCAATTTTGGCCTGCAGGTTTCGGCTTAAGAAAGTTACGGCATCTTCGGTTTTAATAACTTCGCCCCTTGAGGTGTTTATGATAAAAACGTTGGGCTTGCAAAGCGATAGGTGATGGAGGTTGAGTAAATGGAAGGTTTTATCGGCTCCTTCGTAGTTGAGGGGTACATGCAAGGTTACAATATCCGAATGTTTGAGAATATACTCCAAGTCAACAATATCTGAGCGTTGCTCGTTCCGTTGTCGAGGAGGATCGCAGCAAAGAACATTCATGCCTAAAATTTTGGCAGTTTCTGCCACTTTTATCCCAACA
>JBFXEO010000173.1:0-6343 GCA_050180015.1 Bacteroidales bacterium
AACCTATAAAATGTTTCGTATGGGAAACGGGCATCATCGAGTGATTTGGTAACATCAAAATCAAAATTTAATGCTCCTCGTTCCATGGGAAGATTAATACCTTTTCCTAAATAAAATTGCTTAATATTGGGATCAACCTTAACCTTTGCAGTTAGCGGGGTGTAACCCTTCTTCAGGTTAACCTTTACTACACCGCTCAACGCATCGCCCTGCTCTGCGCTGGCAACACCCCTAACCACCTCAACCGATTCTATATTATCTACACTAATATTTCTTGCATCTACACCTCCAGTTGCAGAAGAAGAAAAGTTGGAGGTTAGGGTTCCCATAGATGCTGAAGTTGTGGAACTAACCTGCATGTTGGCATCGTTTGAAACCGGAGCACCGTCAATGATCAACGATGTTCCCAAACTGGCCATTTCATCTACGGAACTTCTCGATGAAATAATTTCGCGGATGGCAAGTTGTTTGGGGTCGTTCAAATTAGGATTAGAAGAAATATTACCCGGTATAAGCTGCATTATATCGGTAAGGTCGGAAGGTTGGATATGTTCCAATGTAGATGCATTGATTGTGGTGGTTGAGGTAATCTTTTTCCCTTCCTTGGCAACCACTACAACCTCGTCCAGTGCCAACGATGTTGTTACCATCTTAATAATATATTGCCCTGTAACGGGAACGGTAAAACTTTGGCTATAAATCTCGAAACCCAGGCAGCTGGCCTGCATGGTGTAAGCACCCGCCGGTATGTTCTTAATGATGTATTTCCCGTTCATATCGGAGCAGGTCCACAGGTTTAGCTCCTTGATACCCAATTAACCATTTCCAAGGGCTTTCCGTCGGAAGCATTAACCACCCTGCCTTCAACTGCGTACCGTTCCTGAGAATGTACGTTGCAGAAACATACGGTTAATATTAATAAGATAGTAACAAGCCGTTTCAACTCAATTCAGTTTTACGATTAGCTATAAAATTTATTGGGAAAAAACTGTGTGGCAACAAAACCGAACACACCAGTTGCAAGAATAATCAGGAGGTCAGGAATATTAGTTTTTACGGATCCTTTCCGTTTGTAAACTAACCATAGGGCCAGCAGGGAAAAGATTATGTTTACTACTATCCAGGAATAGCCGGGGGAAACGTTGAAGTAAAAATCCACGAACCGGGTTTCCGGTATTTGCATCTGTAGCTCAAAGGGAAATAGGCATGAAAATATTTTACCATCAACCCGCTCAAACTTACCCCTCCACTTTTCATCGTAGGTTTTAACCACATTGTAGCCATCATCAACGGTGACCACATGGATAAAATCATCGCCTACAAGCGCAAAGGTCTTGTTAAAGAGGTCGCAGTTGATCTTTACATTGTGAACCATTGGGTTAAAACCGTCAACCGGCAACCGCTGTAAGCCGTAAACCTCATCCAACACCACGTAGATTCCGCTATTCCGGGTAAACAGGTAGCAGTAAAACTCACGGCTCCGGAGATCGACGCATTCAATATAGACAATGTCAATACTATCCGGTATTTCAATTCGAACCACAAAGGGATTTCCCTTTACCATTTTAACCTGGAACAAGTCGCCGCGGCTATCCTTGATAAAATATCCATCGTCGCAACTTTTCCTAACCGAAGGGATTCCTGCAGTAATGGTTGCCGGAAAGGCAAAGTTTTTGTCAACCAGCGCCTTTGTAAACCGTTCGCTTTTTTCCTCATTAACCTTATTGGTGGCAGCATCTATAAACTCCATCCTGGTATCAATACGGAAGTAATCGTCCGGCATAACCAGCTGAACCTTCCCACTCTCAGATTCAAGCAACGGGTAAAGCACGGGCTGGGGAGAGCGGAAGTCCCTGGGAGTGAAATTTAGGTAAGATTTTGCCTTGTTGAGTACGGCGGGATCCATTTCAACCCCGTTGATCGAATCGGGCATTCTTCCGTCGGACATAAGTTGACGGAAAAACATCATCGGAAGGTTTTCCTCATATTCGCTGACCGTGTATTTAGTTCCCTTGCTATCCTTGAACTCTGCACCGTTTTTACCGGAGCGAACTACTATATAATCATCTTTGGTGCAGCTATAGTAAACAGCTGGAGTGTTGGATGCCTTTTCAAATATTGTCCAGTACAACTCGGGAATAGCTATTGAGGCTGCTAAAACACCAATAATAACCAGAATATATCTACTAATTTTAACCATAACTACATTTCTCCTTTTCTAAACCGGTACCCGGAAAATAGTACAACAATACTTGATAATAGTGTTAGAACCGTAAGGCTGATAATGGCGGGTGAGTATCCCCTTTGTCCAATGCTGATGTAGAACAGGGAAATAAAACTATATGCAACCAACGTGTATAGCACCCGGTAAAGCCAAACCGGCTCCAGTAGAATTAACGCCGTCATAAAATAGGTTACAAATCCTCCCAGAAACCAAGGGATATCAGTAACCAACGCAGAGTTGATAATTTCATGGGGGAAGTAAATATAGCTTCCGGCGATAAATGCCACGATGAAAATTGCAAACAGCAATACCAGGCAAACAAACCCATATCCATGCATTCCTAGCAATACCTTATTCTCCTTGACTGGCAGGTGAAAGGTAAGTTTAATCCTTTTGTTTACGGTCTCAGGGAAATACTGAGCTATTGCCATTCCAAGACCCGAAACAAAGGGTATTAACTTTAACACATTGCTATAGTTGTACCCTTTAAAAAGTATTTCGTACCAAAAATCTGATGCTTTAACAAATACAGTAACATGGCGTACCCTCAGAAAGATATTGACCAGCACCAACACTCCCAGAATAAGAAATGCCAACAAGGTCCAGCGGGTTTTTAGCCATTCTTTATATACCAGTGATTTCCACATAAAATTTATAGTTAAAAAATTAATACTTCCCGGTTAGCCCGATGAAGGCATCTTCCAGCGTCATTTTTTGCTCCTCAATGGAGGTGTAGTCTATCGCCGAGTTGGCCAAGAACGTTTTTACCTCATCCATAGACCCATAGGTATAAAACTCTACCTTATTATTCACCTTTTCGATATTCAGGGCCAAAGAATTCCTGGGAATCTCAACCGCAGAATTTCCAAGAAGAATATCGAACTGCTTAAAGCGGGTCATAAACTCCGATATTGGCTGCTGGGCAAGAATCCGGTTGTAATCCATAATGAGCACGTCATCGATAAGCCTTTCCATATCCTGGATAATGTGGGAAGTGGTGAAAATGGTTTTGTTCTTTGCCTTTGCGTACTCCCGCAGGTAGTCGATGAACAACCTACGATAACCCGGATCGAGCCCCATTGAAAAGTCATCAAGAATGAGCAAATCGGGATCCTGGGCCAGTATTAACCCGAGTGCAACCTGAGAACGCTGCCCGCAGGACATACTGGATATTTTTTGGGTAGGGGTAACCTTTAGCTTTGACATCAACTCCCAGTAGGGCTCATTGTCCCACTTCCGGTAAAACCCGGAATAAAATTTTTCGATTTGATGAATATTCATAAATGAATACTGAATATGCCCCTCTATCAGAAAACCTATTCTGGCCTTATTCTCAGGCGTAAGCCGTTGGGTATTCTCCCCATATATAAGGCATTCGCCGGCAAAAGGATGAAGAAAACCGTTGAGAATATTGATGGTGGTTGATTTGCCGGCACCATTTTTACCCAGCAATCCCAGAATTTTCCCCTCCTCAACCTTAAAGCTCAGGTTTTCGTAAACCAGCTTTTTCCCGTAGTAATGTGTTAAATTATTGCATTCAATAGCATACATACTAATTTGTTGTTTTTAGCATCTCCGCCAACTCCTGTTGATGCTTGGATTTACTTATCTGTTAACTTGGTATTAATTATTCCGGAATTTTTCTTTACTTCAATGTTAAAAGACAGGGGTTTGAGCAAAAACTTGCGTTTTACTCTTGCTTTTTACCCAAATTATTTAACCGATCTTTTCTGGGGCATTCCTTTCTGTTGCATATCTCACATTGCTCCTCCAGCTGCATAATATCCTTAAACAGCAGGACAAGTTTATACTTCTGCTCCTCGGTGCAAATGCTTTTAACCTGCTCAAAGTGCCTAACCGTATTTTTTTTGAGCATTTCGTTCAGGTTGCCAATTTTTTTAGTCAGCTTATCAATTTTAGCCTGATCGCTGCTATCCTTGGACATTTCCTCCAGGAGTTCAATGTTTGCCTCGCACAGCAGGTCTATATCCACATAGTATATCCTGAATGTTTTCTCGTTAAGCTTAATCAGCTCTTGGTATTGTTTGTCGGATAACCCCAGCCGATCGCGTAGATACTCGATAGATGATAGCTGTGTTTCGCGCTGCGTCTTGGCAGGCGAAGAAGGGCGATTCATGTATAAGATTGTAGCCAACGCGGTAAGGTTGATCATCAGTAGCAGGTAATTCAACCACTTGGCTGCCCGGTATTTTTTAACGGTATCCATAGTTTTTATAATATTTTTGATTTTTTCTTTTGAGCATAAAACTCCTGGCACATCTTCTTAAGGTTTGCTTTTGCCCTGAAAATAAGCGACTCCACAGAAGAGACAGATAGACCAAGAATTTGGGCTATCTCGCTGTACGGTAGGCCTTCGTTATGATGTAGTATAAATGCCTTTTTTTGTTTTGGAGGAAGTTTGTCCAGCGCATAGCGTACAACTTCCATTTTTTCGGCCTCCTCCATGCTACGGTAAGGTGACTCGCTGTAGCCGTTTTTAAACTGTAGCCGGTCATGATCCGCTGGATCATCAAACCGTAAAATCTTCCTGAAAATTCTATTTTTATTAAAGTAGTTGATGGATTTATTGAGGGATATCCGGTATAACCAAAAAGAGAGGCAGTCCACCTGCCGTAGGGTGGGCATGGCCTGATAGGCCTTAATGAATACATCCTGAGCAACATCTTCGGCATCCTGCCGGTTATGGAGAACCTGAAAGCAGGTATTCACCACAAGGTCTTGATATTTTGCTATCAACTCCCGCATGGCATTAGGGTTTCCCGTAAGAATCAGCTTAATAAGTTCCTGATCGCTCATTTAGTGCAGCCTAGTAAAAAAACATTGCCTGAAAATTATCTTCCCGAAATCATCCATCGATACTATTTGGCCAACCAGCCTTTCCCCCGTAAAAAGTTGTCCGCCTCCTCGCGTGTTTGGAAGATATCGCCTTCGGTTTCCCACCACGTATCGCCGAAGCTAATACCTATTTTACTGCACCCTGTTTTTCCCGATAGGTTTACACTCTCAAGTGCCTTCATCTTAATTTTGTCGGTTGACATGGCCACCACTTTGCATTTTACCGATTTGCCTGTTTTTTTACCATCCTGAAATGTGGCCACTACAACCCCATAGCATTCTACATCTTTACTTACCCATGCAGCAATACCGCTTTCTAAACTTGTACTTTGTAAAGTATCCCTCTGAGCTATTTCGGGGCTGGACTCCATACTGGCGGGTTTCTTCCCATCGCCGGAACAGCTTATAATGAGCAGAGATGAAAAAGTTATAGATACAAACGCAACCGATTTTTTCATTTTTACAGTATTTTAAAATTGTACATCAACAAAATTACTTTCCTAAAAACCTTATAAAATCCCCATTACTTGGTATTTCCGTGTACTTAAATACCTATTAATAGTGGCATCAATGTTAACAGGAGATCGTACTAACTCGGTATATGTTAAAAAACCGGCAGATTAACCAAATCATTTCGACAGATATTAATTCCCTATTCTTGTGTTAATCTGCCGGGAAATCAAACTGTAAACCTAAACCCCGCACTCATGAAAAAACTATACTTAACTTTATTCCCTTACGACCTCTTCTGTATAACTACCCAGCCCTTCGGGCCGATTAAACCTGAAACTATTCAGTACCCGGCTAGTTTCTCCCGAACGTTTGGTTATAGTTAAAGAATCAACATGCAAGGCTAAATCAATGTTATACATGGATGTAATGGTATCAACAAAAATTACCTTACCCATTTCTTCACCCTGCTCGTTCAGCCAAGTTTCAAATCCTACAACTCCAATATCGTTTGACAGGTGGCTAACGAGGTAGCTGTACTGGTTCCTTAACTTTGAGTTCTGCTGCATTGGTACAATGCACTGCTTCAGAACTTCACCGGAAAAAGACGAGAATTTGTTGAACCGCATTGCCAGCTTACTGTACATAACCTTTGCGTACTCAACCCTTGTTAGCGAACGCTGGCCAACGATAGAGACTAACTTATAGTTTAACTCCACGTTACTCTCCTTACCGTTGCTGGTATATGAAAGTTCACGTGTTTCAATGATAGACTTAACCTGCTCGTTGGAGGGTTCTTTACCTTTAGGAAAG
>JBFXEO010000174.1:0-6302 GCA_050180015.1 Bacteroidales bacterium
TATCAAGTAACTTTGGCAATATCGCTATACCGTTATATGCCGTGTAGGTGGCATAGTATGTAATACTGCCGTCCTCATCCTTAAATTTAACAAAACGTGCATCTTCTATACCGTTTCTTTCGCTCGATGAAACCGGGAAAATTACCCTTTCAGAGATATTGGTGTCTAAGGAAAATTCAAGTTCGTAGTGCGATGAAGCCAACCAGATGATCTGATTAAAAAGTATTTCTTTATCGGAGGCAAGGTGAAGTGTTTTACGTGTTTCTTCAATGCATTTCAGGAGTTCATCGTAAGTGAATTTACCATTAAGTTTATCGAGCACTAAACCTGATGGGATTATTGCATGAAAATCGTGCATCTCCTCCAATTTCCTCCTAAACGATTCTTTATTGTATATATGCCTTTGAATATGCTCTGCCTCTTCCAGCATTTTACCAACAGGCTCAATAATCATATTGTTTTTACTATCAAGTATTCCTGTTCGAAAAACTATCGACGAAATATGCCCTTCGCCAGTTGCCCTGAAGCTTAGTATTACTCTCTTTTCGCCCAATCCTACCTCGGATTGGTCCGGATGCTCAATAATAGAGGGGTTAAAAAATGCAGCAGATTCAACAGAGTATTCCATGGTGAAATAAGAACCAATAAGTATTTTTCGGGAAAAACTCAATTTCCCGGGGTCAACTTTTAACAATGTAAGCAAATGGGAAATTTTGCGAAAATGCTTCTCAAATATTTTGGTGATATTCCTGTGGCGCATAGAATAATCCCTAAGTACCTTGTTCAGGGTGAGGACCACCTCGCTTTCAGACATACCTATTACTGAATGTATCGTATTTGCGGATCTTTGATCATCAACATAAAGAAAACGCGCGATAACCCGAGTGGCATCCGGATAGAATTTATTATCTCTTCTGTTTATGGCAACCGGCATAGGTGCTGTATTTTTTATAAAGGTAATGCTAATGTTGAAGAAGTCATTTTATTATCTTAAAAAATAGTTAAAACCCTGCAATTTTATTGCGGTCACTTTCCTATAAATTTTAATCTTTGTATGTATGAGTTTCCTGTATTTCCGTTGTTTTTTGTTTTTATTGATGAATTTTATTCACTCAATAAACCTATGGATTTTCAATCCACAGCAATTTAGTTTAATTATATTCTTAACTTTCCTGTGGTTGGATTTGCCGGGGAGTTACCTCCAACATATTTATCCCACGTTAAAAGCCAAGTTAAAGGCAGTGAAAAATCGTTTACTCATCTCAGCCCCAGTAGGTTTAGCTATATGTTGGTTGCTGGTGTTTTATTTTTATCGGACGGTAATTAGAACGTTTCTCCTAGTTCTCTAAACATTTCCATAGCTCTTATATAACGAATATTAAAAGCATTGCAGGGTTCTGGAATTTTTATTTTGCGCTTCATCTCTGGTCTGCGTACTTCTTGTGTAACAATTGTCCTTGTGGTTATATTTCCCAAGGCATAAGCAACAATAAAGGCATCTGCTTTGTCAGCAGCCAGGAATCCATTTATGGCATTGGGTGAATAATGAGAACTCCTTGAAAAAGCCCAAAGAGTAACTTGTCTGTATTCGTTAATAACTTCTGATGTGTCTTTGAAAAAGTTATCAGGTAGATTATTCGTACACCAAAATTCTAAAGCATCATTTTTATCATAAATCTCATCTTTAACCTTATCGATGCTAATTATTTCACCTTCAAGTGCAAGTTGTTTCACTTTGTTCCAAAAACTAAAAGCAACGTCCAAGGGATAGGTGTCTCCATGTGCCTGAATAAAAAATTGCTATCGATAATATAAACTCCCATACACTAAAGCTTAGTGAAATAGGTTTGAAAGGTGTCTCCTTTCAAGCTGGTGAGTTTATAAGCGTCACGATATAATAATTTTCCAGATTTTACGGCATTATTTCTATGTGCGGAAAAAGCCAATCCTAACCTTTTTCTTGTTGTGGCATAAAAATCGCCGCCCGAACTTTGGGGTTCTTTTTTAGTAAATTCCCTATTTGTGTATTCGTCGTAAAACTCAAAAAACTCAGACTTTGTTGTTTTGCCTAAATCCAAAGCCCTGCGTGCAATAACTATTTCACTAACTTTAAAAAATCTTGCAGTATTTTTAATACTTGGATTAGAATTCCAAACTTCATTAAAAGTTACTTCCGGAACTAGAAATTCTGCGGCTATTCTATCGCAAAGTCTCTCAACTGGGTGGTTAGCGGGTTCAAGTTTTCTAAAGTCAAAACCTGCACTATGCCCTGTCCAAATATGGGCTAATTCATGTACAATCGTGAACATTTGAGCGGCTTTCCCGTCGGAATTATTGATAAACACGAACGGTGCCATTTCATCTACGAGGACAAAGCCACGGCATTCATCAACACTAATCGGACGATGAGTATTGTTTTCAACTATTCCGTTGAATACTGTAATAATACCAATGTCCTCAATATGATGAATTAAGGATTCCAGAGCATCTTGCCATGTTTTATAATGACTAGCCCAATTTTCAGCTAAGTTTAGACTTCTACGTAAATCGGCAACTATTTCCTGAACATTGCTACTATTTCTGTATTTGCCAACAAAACTTAATGCCTCAAATTCACCATCTTTAAGATAATCTTTCAACCAATCCTGTCGTTGTTGTAATAACAAAATTGTGTCATAGACATTTACACTTACCTGAGTAGCTTGAGTATTGTTGGTTCTAAAAAAAGGAATTGGAAGTTTTTCCTTAGGTGGCTCTGGTAAGAAAAAATAACCAAAGGGTAAATATACCTTCCTGGAAAAATCTTCAAGTTGTTTTACGGTTGGTTTCTTTTCACCCTGAGTCCATTCAAAAACACCAGGAACTTTACTGGCAAAATCATGCAAATCAAACCCTGCACGGGCAATTGCCCATGTGAGCATATCCGCATTAATATCCACTTCAGTTCTCATATTGCAAATATATACAATTTAGTTCAGCAACTTAACCCAATCAATTAGGCCCTATGTTTGGATGATCTTTCAATAGGTTGGCTCAAATTGCTTGTCCTTTCACCAAATTAGTTCCTTTATGCGAGATGCTCTTGTTGCCAACAGGTAATTTGAGATTAAGTATATTATTGCCCGAGTCAAGTTTTCCCGTATTTAATAGCTATATTTGTTCATTAAACTTTTTCTAACATTTTTTGTTTACCATTTGCTTTCATTCCTGATGAGGAAAATGGTATAATGTGATATTTATAAACTATTCTATAATAATTGACTCTATACATCTTAAATACTGAAAGTTCTACAGAGAAAACTTTTTTGCAACTTTTTAGACCAAAAATTATTCAAAATTCACAAATACCGTATTTACTATAAGTTTAATCGAAAGGGGTTATTATATGTCCGAAAAGAAACAGAACAATTATACAACACCAGATTTAACCAAATTACAGGTGGTTACTATTGATGAGAAAACAAAAATATATATTGCTCTTAATGCCGACCCCGAAGAGGCTAGAAATCGTTATTTTTCTAGGATCGGAGCAAAATCTAAATTGTATTTTGCTAACCGCAAACCAATAGTACCCCGGTAAATTAGTTTAAATACATCCATTAGTTATCACTTCCACCATATACTTACCAAAATTTAATTTTAGTATTATGGCTGAATTGCTTTAAACATTACCCCCAGCTCACACCTCGGTTTTACTGTTCAATTTTCATTACATCGCAAATCTCACATCGCCAAAAGAATAATTATTAACCATTTAGTAGATATATTCAATAGTATAAATAATCATTCATAGTCATATTTTCTGTTTTATTATTTTTTCTTGCAGATAACGTACAGATATTTGTATCTTGGTGGGATTTAATCCCAATACAAGATGATAATTTTTCTACTAAATAATCGTATTATAAAAACCGATAAAAACCCCGGAATGCCTTTGCTCGATTTCATTCGGTACAACGAAGAGTTGCCGGGCACAAAAATTGGATGCCGTGAGGGCGATTGCGGAGCGTGTACAGTTCTTGAGGGAGTTTTAGTTGATAATCAGGTAAGCTATAAAAGTATTGCTTCGTGCCTCACCCCTCTTGCCAATGCGCACGGTAAGCATATTGTTACCATTGAGGGCATTAATCTCGAAAATCGGCTTTCGCCAGTTCAACAGGCCATGGTTGGCAATGCTGCCACCCAATGCGGATTTTGCACGCCGGGTTTTGTAATGTCATTCACGGGTCACTGCATGAACCACGAGTGTTCAACCACCGAAAAGGCAATAGCATCGGTAAGCGGAAATATTTGTCGTTGCACCGGATACAAATCCATTGAAAGAGCCGCAGAGGATATTTCAAAACATGTACAGGACAAGGACATCGAGAATCCTATAAAATGGATGGTTGAAAAAGACTACCTTCCATCCTACTTTTTACAGGTACCCGAAATTTTAAAGAGTATAGCACCAGCAAAAGATTTACCTTTAGAAAATAGCGTTGTTATTGCAGGAGGAACCGATTTAATGGTCCAAAAGGCAGATAAAATTTTTGAGTCGGAAGTCCAGCCAGTCTTACACAAACCCCAGTTTAAAGGAATTTCTGTTGAAAACGGACGATGTAAAATTGGCGCATCAACCACGGTGAGTGAACTGATGCATTCGGATCACATTTATCAGCTTTTCCCGAGTTTGCGTGAGCAGCTAATGTTAATTTCCTCGGAGCCAATCCGTAATATCGGTACAGTGGCCGGAAATATTGTGAATGCCTCGCCCATTGGCGATTTAAGCATTATACTATTGGCCTTGAACTCCGAAATCACTACCATAGATAACGGGGAAAAAAAAGGTCAGCCGCTAAAAGATTTTTATCTGGGATACAAGAGGCTAAACCTCCGGGAAGGCGAGTTGGTTGAATCAATCAATTTTCCTATTCCTCAATCGCCATATCACTTCAACTTTGAAAAGGTAAGCAAGCGAAAACACCTTGATATTGCCAGTGTAAACTCAACAATACTTATAAAGGTTGACAATGATATTATTGCTGATTGCCATATTTCGGCCGGTGGAGTTGCGCCTATTCCCACATATCTGCAAAACACATCCGGGTTTTTTATCGGCAAAAAAATATCGCCGGAAACGCTGGAACAGGCAAACAAAATTACGCAATCGGAAATTGCACCCATTGGCGATATCCGTGGAAGTATTGAATATAAAAGATTACTGCTTAAACAATTGATTTTTGGACATTTTACCAAGTTATTTCCTGATGAATTTGAATATAAAGGAAAATAGCACGATCAAGAAATCATATCCTTATCGCTCCGGGCAAAAACCCGGAATTTATATAAATCAATAGGTACCTGCTTACGCAGGAATGAAAAGATACAGGACAGATAAGATTAACGAAATGAAAAACATAGATTCCATAGGCCACGTAACAGGAAGATCGATATACCTTGACGATATACCTACATTAAGAGGCACCCTACACGCCGCAATTCTTGGTTCTACAATTGCCCATGGTAAAATTCTGAAATTGGATGCCACCAAGGCAATGAACCTTGGAGGGGTTGAACGTGTAATCACCTATAAGGATATCTCCGGGGAAAACCAAATTGGTGGAATTATCCCCGATGAACCCCTTTTTGCTGAGCATGACATACACTTTCACGGACAACCCATTGCACTTGTTGTGGCAACAAGTGAGTTTATTGCCCGTAAGGCGGTATCGCTAATTGAGGTTGAATACGAGGAACATAAACCTGTTCTAGATCCACGCGAGGCACAGCAAAAAGGATTACTGCTGATTCCCCCGCGAACATTCAAAATGGGAAATGTTGATGAGTCGTGGACAAAATGTAAGTATGTTTTTGAGGGTTCTGTGGAAATGGGAGGGCAAGAGCATCTCTATATTGAAACTCAAGGTGCCTATGCCTATCCATTGGAAGGAGGATATATTAAGGTGCACTCATCAACTCAAGGGCCAACTGCCGTGCAAAAAACCATCTCAAGGGCAATTGGATTACCCATGCATATGGTTGAAGTTGATGTGGTACGACTTGGTGGCGGTTTTGGAGGTAAAGAGGATCAGGCTTCAGGATTTGCGGCCATGACAGCATTGGCAGCGCACATACTAAAACGTCCGGTTAAACTTTCCCTTCCCCGCCAGGATGATATGCGCATGACGGGCAAACGCCATCCGTATAGTGCCGATTTCAAAATTGGATTATCCGAAGATTATAAAACTGTAGCCTATAAAACCACCCTTTACCAAAACGGTGGTGCTGCGGCCGATCTTTCGCCCGCAATAATGGAGCGC
>JBFXEO010000175.1:0-6298 GCA_050180015.1 Bacteroidales bacterium
CGGTATAGGAGAACCAGTACGGATCAACCACTGCTTCTATTTTAGATGTCTTTAAATTAAAGTATGTACTGGCCGAGTCGTCACCGGTCTCATTTTTTCTATCAACTATATACTTTAGTTGATTATCCTCCCGGTAGTAAGTATGTCTTTCTCTCCCGTAAGGCTTTTTCCAATTTTTGTCTATTGCAGAAAGTTCCCAGCTTGCCCACACCGACAATATCTTTGGATTGTTTACCGCAATTCCATGTAAAGTTTGTTTCGATTTTTCTCTTAGCTCATCAAGGGAAATTTCATGGTAAAACTGAAATCCTTGCGCTAAGGACCTGGCCATCCCCATTTCGTTGTTGAAGCTGGCATTTATAGAATTTGCATACTCCCGGGCAGTTGCGTCAACAAAATTGTAGGCATTTCTAAGAATAATTTTATCCAACTTACCGGAAAGATACCCTATTGATGCTACAAAAATGATTATTGCTACAATCAGAACGGAAAGGAGCATCTTGATCCTAAGATTTATTTTCAACTTCATCCTCGAAAAAATTAAATTGAATAACGATAGCTTAATTTATAAAACAATTCAAGTAAAGAACCCTGACGTTTAGTGAATTTTCACCTCGTGAATATAATAGATATTTTACTTTATTCAAAAAGTTGCCGTTGGACATTATTCAATTTGAAAATGTTGCCTACAGCTACACTTAACTACAGGCAGGCTATTTTAGGCTGTAATTTAGCGTAAGGCTTTCAGTGTTTTATTCATTATTTTTTACCTTTGTGCTGATAACATCAAAAGAATAGATTATGAAACTACTAGAAGGAAAAACAGGCTTGGTTACAGGTGCAGGCAGGGGTATTGGCAGATCAATTGCCATCGCTTTTGCAAAAGAGGGTGCAAATGTTGCTTTCACCGATATTGCCTATGACGATAACTTGGTAAGTTTAGGGAAGGAGTTAAGTGCGCTGGGCGTTAAGGCTAGGGGATACGCTTCGGATGCCAGTAACTTTGAAAATACCCAGCTGGTTGTAGATGAGATTGCAAAGGATTTTGGAACCATTGATATTCTTGTAAATAACGCAGGCATAACACGCGATACGTTACTTATGAGGATGACCGAGGAGCAGTGGGATTTAGTTATCAAAGTAAATCTCAAATCTGTCTTCAATTTAACGAAAGCGGTTCAAAAGTATATGCTAAAGCAAAAGAATGGTTCCATAATAAACATGAGCTCTGTAGTTGGGGTTTCGGGTAACGCTGGGCAAGCCAATTATGCTGCATCTAAGGCAGGGATCATAGGGTTTACCAAGTCAATTGCGCGGGAGCTTGGTTCCCGGAATATACGTTCCAACGCCATTGCTCCCGGTTTTATTATCACCGAAATGACACACAAACTTCCGGACGAAGTAAGGGAAGAATGGATTAAGAAAATTCCACTCCAGCGCGGCGGAACCCCAGAAGACGTTGCCAACGTATGCGTGTTCTTGGGCTCAGACTTATCTTCGTATGTCAGCGGTCAGGTTATCAATGTATGTGGAGCCATGAATACCTAAGCCGGAATTTGTTCAGTTTAAAAGCCATCTTTAGAAAAAGGTGGTTTTTTATTAAAATCGTAGATATGCTTAAAAAAAGTTGGATTGTGTTGTTTGTAATGCTTACTTCGTGTATCCCTTACCGCACAATCGATATTCAGTATTTCGATAAGCCCAAACAGTCCTTACCTGTCAATTCGGGCAAAGTTTTGCTGCTAGCTAACCTGTATAACGGGGATATTTCTGACAAAAAGGAGATGATGCAATGGGCCCTTGATAGCGTAGCGGCCACGGAAGCATCTTATTCATTAGGGGAGATTTTGCAATCATCGCCGTACTACGAGACCCTAATTCCCGTGTATAAATTTCATTACCGAACCGATACATCAAAGGTTATTCTCCCTCTAGGTTGGGATGAACTCTCGGAGTTATCAAGGGGCAACGGTAATATCAGCACGGTTATATCGCTTGATTATATGCACGTAAATGCCTATTCTGAATCTGTACCTTACAGCGAATGGGAGTATGAAGGAAAATACTACTATGGATATTTAGACGTTGATATTTATTGCTACTGGAGGGTTTACGATTTAGATAGGAAGAAAATAACAAACTCATACCTACACCGCGATACGTTGCTCTGGGAATCAACCGATATGGCTGAAGTAAAAACGGGGAAACAGTTGCCAGGTTTTTTTGCGGCTTCAGCCTATGCCGGTGCCGATGCAGCCGAAAAATATGCCAGCCTTATAGCACCTAGCTGGAGTAACGGCAACCGGATAATTTACAATTCCGGCTCAGCGGAACTGGCCCGGGCTGCCAGCTTTGCTGAAAAAGGGGATTGGATAAGCGCCGCCGAATTGTGGCAACAGGTAACCCGGGACAGCAACAAATCACTTGCCGCTAAAGCGGCCTACGATATGGCATTAGCCAATGAAATGTTGGGTAACCTTGAAACAGCCCTTGATTGGCTAAGGGAAGCCCAAAAGTTTAACCCTCATTTTAAAGCGGCAAAGGACTATGAAAACATTATAAATTCGAGGATTGACGCAAATAAGTAAAATGGAAAGTATTGTTTTTACCTTGGTTATTGTAGCACTTGCTGGTGATTATTTGCTGAATGTTATTCTTGAGATAATCAATATTAACTACTCCAAGAACAGGAACTTGGATAAAGCTGTTGCAGATGTTTACGATACGGATAGCTACTATAAGCAGCAAGATTATAACCGGGAAAAGTTGATTCTTTCACTGGTTGAATCTACCTTGACGACGGTGCTGGCTATCGTAATTTTTGCAGTGGGCGGATTTGGGGTTTTGAATACATGGGTATCGTCTATTGCTTCAAATTCAATTGTTCAATCGTTACTTTTTTTCGGCATACTCTGGTTCGCCGGAAAAATTATTGCCCTACCGTTCAACTATTTCGATAACTTTATTATAGAGGAGAAGTATGGGTTCAATAATTCGACCAAAACTCTTTTTCTTACCGATATTCTGAAATCATCATCGATAGCAATAATATTCGGAGGGGTAATATTGTTGTTAATAACTTGGTTATATGTTAATTATACCAGTTTATTTTGGCTTCCAGTTTTACTGTTTTTACTCCTGATTTCGTTGCTCTCAACGGTTCTATACACCTCAATAATCCTTCCTTTATTCAATAAAAAAACGCCACTTGCCGATGGCAATCTTAAAGAAAGGCTGGAAAAGTTAGCCCAAAAGGCTGGATTTTCAACAAAAAGTATTTTTATACTGGATAGCTCCAGGCGATCAACCAAGGCCAATGCTTTCTTCACCGGCTGGGGGGGCCGAAATAAACGCATTTACCTTTACGATACTTTAATTGATAGGTTAGAGCCTGTTGAAATAGAGGCAGTATTGGCGCATGAGATTGGGCATTACAAGAAAAATCATATTTGGTATAACTTTGTAATTGGCCTGGCGGTTACCGGATTCTTCCTATTTGTTTTCAGTAAAATAAGCATGACAGATATTTTTACCCCCGTGATGGGTGCAATGCAAACGGATAATCCTAATTTTCAGTTAAATATTCTTGGATTCGCGTTAATATTGGAACCTATCCAGAATATTATAAATATATTGACCTCATATTTGAGCAGAAAAATGGAATTTTCGGCAGATGGATTTGCAAAGGGGTATAACCTGGCCGGATACCTGGTTTCGGCGTTAAAAAAACTTGCAGCCTTGAACTATTCCACCTTAATGCCACATCCCCTGTATGTCAAATTTCATTACTCACATCCACCGCTGGGTCAAAGAATTATAGAATTACAACAACAATAGTTTCCAAAAAAAGTAATATTTATTAATACAACCTTTGCACAAAGGTACAATTTCAATATTTTTGCAACCAAATTACGCCTCTTTAGCTCAGCTGGTTAGAGCGGCGGTTTCGTAAACCGCAGGTCGCGGGTTCAAATCCCGTGAGAGGCTCAAAAAGGAGACAGCGTAAGCTGTTTTAATTTACTGTGAGACCATGAACGCTGAAATTATAACAATTGGCGACGAAATTTTAATTGGCCAGATTGTTGATACAAATTCGGCTTGGATTGCAGAACAACTCAACCGTATAGGTATTCGGATTGTGCAAATAACCTCTATTTCTGATTCAGAAGGGGCAATTTATAAAACTATAGATCAATCGCTTAGCAAAAGCGATGTTGTTATACTAACGGGGGGATTGGGCCCTACCAGCGACGATATAACAAAAACTACCCTTTGCAAATATTTCGGGGATAAGCTGATTCTGCACGAACCATCTCTTAGCTTGATAAAAGAATTTTTCAGAAAACGGGGTAGCCCGCTAACCGAAAGCAATAGAAAACAGGCCGAAGTACCCTCGTCATGCACCGTACTGTTAAATTATTATGGTACCGCACCGGGAATGCTCTTTCGCTATAAGAATAAAATTTTAACCTCATTACCCGGCGTCCCGTTTGAAATGAAAGAAATAATGAACGATTCCGTTATCCCGCTTTTGCGGGAAATCAATCAAAATCAAGTTATTATTCACCGGGTCGTAAACACATTTGGTATCCCGGAATCGCACCTTTCGGATAAACTACAGGGCTTTGAGCGTAAAATTCCTAAGCACATCGGGTTGGCCTACCTACCAAGTCCATCGGGTATTAAACTTCGACTTTCAGGCTATTCCGATAGCCGGGAAAGGTTAAATGGCGAAATAAATATGCTGATTGACATTCTGAAAAGTAACATTCCTGAATATATTTTTGGCTATGGCAATACATCGTTATCCGAAGTTGTGGGACAAATGCTAGGCACAATTGGTTCAACTCTTTCTACGGCCGAAAGTTGTACTGGTGGTATGGTTTCCCATTTAATTACTGAGATACCCGGGTCGTCGGATTACTACAAGGGTAGCGTTGTGGCGTATGCAAACACCGTTAAAACAGCACTGCTGGATGTTGATGTTCAGGCGTTAACAGTGAATGGGGCCGTAAGCCAGCAGGTTGCTGAGCAAATGGCCGTTGGGGTTCAGAAGTTAATAGGTACAGATTATTCGCTTGCAATTTCGGGTATTGCTGGACCAACGGGGGGTACAGAGCAAAAGCCCGTGGGGTTAGCTTGGATAGCCGTTTCATCGAAAAGTAATTTGTTGAGCCGCAAATTTGTATATGGCAATCAAAGGGATATTAATATTTTGAGGGCATCAAATTCGGCACTTAACATGCTCAGGGAATTAATTCTGGCTGAAAATCCTTCATTAAAAGAAAATATTTTCGGTGAAAAATTTGATTAATTCAATAATAATGGCGTAATTTGCGTCCTGTTTTGAAAATAAAAGAAATCATTATAGCAATGTCCAGAATTTGTCAGATTACGGGAAAAAGAAGGATGGTGGGTAACAATGTATCCCATTCTAAGCGTAGAACCAAGCGGAAGTTCTATCCAAACCTCCAGAATAAACGATTCTTCCTAGAAGAAGAAAAACGTTGGGTAACATTAAAGGTTTCTGCAGCTGGAATTAGAACTATCAATAAAAGAGGATTAAAGGCAGCCCTTAAAGATGCCGAAGATAAAGGGTTAATCAAAATTTACTAAATTGATGAACAATGGCAAAAAAAGGTAATAGAGTGCAAGTGATCTTGGAATGCACCGAACATAAGGAAAGCAATCTGCCGGGAACTTCAAGGTATATTACTACCAAGAATAAAAAGAATACCCCTGAAAGATTAGAGCAGCGTAAATATAATCCTATTCTTAAAAGAGTAACATTACATCGCGAAATAAAATAATCAAGCCATGGCAAAGAAGGTAGTAGCATCGATGCAGAAAGGTACAAAAAACCATACAAAATGCATCAAAATGGTTAAATCAGACAAAACTGGGGCTTTCTCGTTTAAGGAAGAAATGGTACTTAACTCCGAAATTAACGAGTATCTTAAGAAGCAATAGCATTAGTTTGATAATTATTGTAAAGCTTTTCTTTTCAAGGAAAAGCTTTTTTATTTAGTATATTCGGGTAAAATTTTAACCATGGCATTGTTCGATATTTTTTCAGCCGGTCAAAGCAAAGAATCTTTGAGTAAGGGTATAGAGAAGACCAAGGAAAGCCTCCTCAAAAAAATTTCCCGGGCGGTTGTTGGAAAATCAAAAATTGACGACGAGGTGCTCGATAATTTGGAAGAAATTCTTATTTCCTCCGATGTTGGAGTTAGTACAACATTACGAATTATAGAGCGGGTACAAAAGCGGGTCTCATCGGACAAATACTTAAATTCCA
>JBFXEO010000176.1:0-6204 GCA_050180015.1 Bacteroidales bacterium
ATCCGGCGTTTCAGAGGTGCTTAAGTACGCAATAAAAGTTGATTTCTGGGATGTTGATGCCTTGGCCGACAGTATTTACGGACTACTCAACTACAAGGCCCTGGCTAACATTTTCATAAAGTATGGACAGGACGAGGTGAACAACCTTAAGTGGGACAATGCCGCCAAACAAGTTGTTAATATCTATAATTCTACCATATAACACTGTATTAACGTTAAACCGATATTAGTGATGAAGACAATTTGCTTTTACTTTCAGGTGCACCAGCCATTCAGGCTACGGAGGTATCGCTTTTTCGATATTGGCAAAAACCATAACTACTTCGATGATTTTGCCAACCGTTCAATAATGCGCAAGGTTGCAGGAAACTGCTACCTTCCTACCAATAACATGATGTTGGACCTTATCAATGAGTTCGGCTCCAAATTTAAAATATCATACTCCATATCGGGGACTGCGCTGGACCAGTTCGAACAGTATGCCCCCGATGTACTCGATAGCTTTCAAAAGCTTGCAAAAACAGGCTGCGTGGAATTCCTTGCCGAAACCCACTCACACTCTCTTTCGGCGCTGAAAAGCCGCGATGAATTTTTCCGCCAGGTGGAAAGCCAAACCAAACGGCTGGAACAACTTGTTGGCTATAAACCCAAAACATTCAGGAATACAGAGTTAATATATTCCGATCAGATAGGCGAGATGGTTGCCGACATGGGCTACAAGGCAATGCTTACCGAGGGTGCCAAGCATATCCTGGGTTGGAAAAGTTCCAACTTTCTGTACGCCAATGCCATCAACCCAAAGCTCAAACTTTTACTTAAAAACTTCCGGTTAAGCGACGATATCGCCTTCCGTTTCTCTAATCGCGACTGGAGCGAATGGCCGCTTACCACCGAGAAATTTGTATGGTGGTTAAACAATATCGACCCAAAGGAAGAAATCGTCAATCTGTTCATGGACTACGAAACTTTTGGTGAACATCAATGGGCCGATACCGGGATATTTGACTTTATGAGAGCGCTCCCGGGCAGGGTTCTCGGCCATTCTAACTTTGAGTTCCTAACCCCATCGGAGGCGGCAGACAAGCACCAACCCGTTGCCTTACTCCATGTTCCCTCCCCCATTTCGTGGGCCGACGAGGAACGTGACTTGACCGCATGGCTGGGAAATGAACTTCAGGATGAGGCTTTCGATCACCTGTATTCGCTTACCGATAAAATTGAAAAGATCAACGACCCCGATATTAAACGGGATTGGCTCTACCTACAAACAAGCGACCACTTTTACTACATGTGCACAAAGTGGTTTAGCGATGGCGATGTGCATAAATACTTCAACCCCTACGATACACCCTACGAGGCTTTCATCAACTTTATGAATGTACTCAGCGACTTTACGGTTAGGGTAAAAAATAAAATTCTTGAGCAAACACACTTCAGCAATGCTCCCCAGCAAACCGAGGAGATTGATAAACTCATCCAGCTTTACGAGTCGAAGTTGCAGGAACTAAAAACAATGCAAGGAAACAGCAGTAACACAGTAATACCTAAAACATCGCCCAAAAGAACCGCCACAAAAGCATCGAAACCATCGGCTACAAAAACTCCGAAAAAAACCTCGAAGGCTGTAGCGGTACAAGAAAAATCTGTTCAAGCCGAAAAACCAGAAAAAACAAGCGCCAAGAAGAAGGTTACCCCTAAAGCCAAGAGTACAACTAAAGGTAAAAGAACAGCAGCTAAAGGTAGCTCTGCCACCAATAGCAAGGCAACAGGCAAAACAAAATCGTCAAAAAAATAACCCTAAAAACAGCAAAATTTAATGAACACAAAGGATAAGCTATTGAAACCCGATTACCTTTTTGAAGTTAGCTGGGAGGTATGCAACAAGGTAGGAGGAATACATACAGTAATATCCACAAAAGCGTTAAGCCTTGAATCGGAACTCAAAAATAACTATATACTCATAGGCCCCGATTTAATTAAGGATACCGAAAATAATCCTGAATTTATTGAAGATACAAACCTATTCGCATCGTGGCGAAATAAAGCATTCGACGAAGGATTACCCATTAGAATTGGACGATGGAATATACCCTGCAAGCCAATTGCCATAATTGTCAACTTTTCAGGGCTTATCTCACAAAAAGACTCAATTTTTAAAAGTTTTTGGGAAGAGTACAAACTCGATTCTATTACCGGGCAATGGGACTACATTGAACCAGCCCTATTTGGGTATGCCGCCGGCAAGGCAATAGAAAGTTTTACCAACTTTCACCTCAGCCTTCGGCATAGAATTGTGGCCCAGTTTCACGAGTGGATGACGGGAACCGGGCTGCTTTACCTGAAAAAGAATGTACCACAAATTGGCACTGTATTCACCACACACGCTACAGCCCTAGGCCGAAGCATTGCGGGCAACAATATTCCGCTTTACAATAACCTGGAGAAGTTTGACCCCGAGAGCAAAGCTCGGGAATTCAACATCATATCAAAGCAATCACTCGAAAAAATTAGCGCGCAGGAGGCGGATTGCTTTACAACGGTAAGCGATATTACCGCCCGGGAGTGCGCCCATTTCCTGCAAAAAGAGGTTGATCTTATCACCCCGAATGGTTTCGAGGATACCTTTGTCCCCGATGCAGAAGAATTCAGGTTGAGGCGGCTGGAAAGTAAAATTAAATTCTATGAGGTTGCCGAGGCTATGCTTGCACACGATGTGGCAAAGGATAGCATTGTTGTTGGAACAAGTGGACGCTACGAGTTTAAAAATAAAGGTATAGATGTATTTATTGATGCTCTGGGCAAATTAAACAAGGATAACAACTTGAACAAAGAAATCCTGGCATTCCTGTTAATTCCAGCGGGCCATCATGGCCCACGTAGGGATGTGTTCCATAATCTTTGCGACAAGGATAAAAGCTATGAAAACTACATAATACTTGACGATACCCATGTTACCCACTACCTAAACGATTCTGACACAGAACCAATTCTAAAAAAAATCAGGGCCGTAGGGTTAAACAACTCTTCATCAGATAAAGTTAAAATATTCTGGATCCCCTGTTACCTAAACGGCGACGATGGTATATTCAACAGGCAATACTACGATATGCTTATCGGCATGGATATTACCGTATTCCCATCGTACTACGAACCGTGGGGATATACCCCGCTGGAAAGCCTTGCCTTTAAAGTTCCTACAATCACCACTTCGCTGAGCGGTTTTGGCGAATGGGTAAATAATCACTATACCAGGCCCAAAGATGCGATCAATATTATTCATCGAAGCGATGATAGCGATGCCGAAGTTATAGATCAAATAGCCTCCACCCTTCAGTGGTTCGCCAGCCTGGAAAACCAAAAACGAGCTGAGCTGATGGTAAATGCCGCCGATATATCCACCATAGCACTCTGGAACAACTTTATAGACTACTACTACACGGCTTACGATAAGGCGTTGGTTTGCGTTGGCGAACGAACCCACCGGTTCATGGAATTTGAGCGTCAAGAGGTATTGCCATCGATTGAACGAAAATTTAGGCTTAACCAGCCCTCGTGGATCCGCCTGCTGGTACAAAAAAGTTTACCCGAAAAGTTAAAATCGTTAGACGATTTATCGCGCAACCTATGGTGGTCCTGGAATATTGAAGCAAGCGAATTATTTGAATCAATCGATAAAAACCTTTGGGACAAATGCGAACAAAATCCCATTCTTTTCCTTGAAAGGATTAGCCTTCCGCGGTTTCAGGAACTAGAGCAAGATTCCGTATTTGTTGATAAGCTGCATTCTATTTACCTGAAGTTCACCTCGTACATGATGCAAAAATCCCTGCGGAAGGGTCCCAAAATAGCATACTTCAGCATGGAATTTGGGCTTCACAACTCGTTAAAGCTCTACTCCGGAGGTCTGGGGATTTTGGCTGGCGATTACCTGAAAGAAGCTTCGGACAGCAATGTAGATATGGTTGGGATTGGACTGCTTTACCGCTACGGGTACTTTACCCAAAACCTATCCGCATCGGGTCAGCAAATTGCTGTTTACGATCAGCAAAATTTCACCCAAACCCTTGCCTCTCCGGTGAGAGATAGCAATGGTAAATGGATTACCATAAATGTAGCCATGCCCGGACGATTAGTCCACGCCAGAATTTGGAAGGTTGACGTTGGCCGCACGGAACTTTACCTGCTAGATACCGATTTTGAGGACAACCTGGTCCAGGATAGAACCATCACCCATCACCTTTACGGTGGAGACCTGGAAAACCGGTTTAAGCAGGAAATGATTCTGGGAATTGGAGGTGTTAGGGCATTAAATGTCCTAGGCATTCAGGCCGATCTATTCCATATAAATGAAGGACATGCCGCTTTCATAGGCCTTGAACGCCTCCGTGGGTATATCTGGAACGAAAAATTAGCCTTCCCCGAGGCAATGGAGGTCGTACGGTCATCGAGCCTATTTACTACGCACACACCAGTTCCTGCTGGCCACGATGCCTTCCCCGAAGAACTCGTCAGAGCATACATGTCACACTATCCTGAACGTTTAAAAATAACCTGGGAACAATTCATGGATTTAGGCAGAATGACACCGGGCGATACCGCCCAAAAATTCTCGATGAGCCATTTGGCGGCAAACCTTTCGGAGGAAATTAATGGGGTAAGCTGGTTGCACGGCGAGGTAAGCCGTAAAATGTTTTCGGGCATGTGGCCATGCTACTTTCCCAACGAATTACATGTAAGCTACGTTACCAACGGAGTACATTATCCCACATGGACTGCACCCGAATGGAGAAACCTCCTCGAACACAGCAGCAAACCCGGCGAAACATACAACCAACCAGCATGGAATGAAATAGAAAATATTCCCGACTCCAAAGTCTGGGATGTTAGAAATATCCTCCGCAAGCGATTGGTAACCTTAATCAACAAGCGATTGAACGAACCCGGAATGATTCGGTTCGAAAGCCCGCGCCAGGTTGTTGAAATTCAGGAAAAACTCAACCCCAAAATACTAACCATCGGATTTGCCCGAAGATTTGCAACTTACAAAAGGGCACTACTCCTATTCAGAGACTTAGACCGGCTCGATGAACTAGTAAATAACCCGGAGCATCCCGTACAATTCTTCTTTGCAGGGAAAGCCCATCCGAACGATAAGGCAGGACAAGATCTAATCAAAAAGATTATTGAAATTTCCAAACAACCGCGCTTCCTTGGACGAATTGTTTTTCTCCAGAACTATGACATAGAACTTGCGAAGCACATGGTTCAGGGGGTTGACATTTGGCTAAATACACCAACAAGACCACTGGAAGCGTCCGGAACAAGCGGACAAAAAGCCGTAATGAATGGGGTTCTGCATTTTAGCGTATTAGATGGCTGGTGGGTAGAGGGTTACCGGGAAGGTGCCGGCTGGGCACTTCCCATGGAAAGCACCTATTCCGAACAGGAATTTCAGGACGAACTCGATGCCGAAATGATATATACCATTCTGGAAAACGAGGTAGTTCCCGCATACTACCAGCGAAACTCCGAGGATGTTCCTGAAAAGTGGACAGGGTTTATCAAAAAGTCGATAGGCCAGGTTGCCTCAAACTTTACCACCCTTCGGATGATAACAGACTACCAAAACCGTTTTTACAGTAAACTCTACAGGCGATCTTCCGAAATTATTGAAGATGACTTTGAGGTAGCAAAGCAAATTGCCTCGTGGAAACGAAGGATAACACGGAATTGGGAGGAAATTGAGGTTATTCAGGTTAAACAGCTGAACATTGCCCGCGAGGCAGTTTTCCTGGGCAAGGAGTACACCTCGGAGGTTGTTCTCGATCTGGGTTCGCTTGGGCCCGACGAGGTAGGCGTTGAGCTGGTTATAGCCGATTTAATTGAAAGCAAAGACGTTAAAGTTAAACGAATCCATGAATTCATGCTACAATCCGTTGATGGTTCCAGGGCAATTTACCGGTTAAACCTGGTTCTGTTAGAACCAGGCGTTTTTGAATGCGGCATTAGAATTTTCCCAAAAAACCCTATGCTCCCCCACAGAATGGATTTTTGCATGGTTAGGTGGGTTTAGAATATCTTAGCCATAGATATGTTGCTGATACACCGAATTTTGCAACAAAAAGCTAACCGGTCACCACAACAACCTCAACGTTCAGAATTCCTGCACGCTGAGGTTGTTAAAGTATGTCGTATTTTTTAACC
>JBFXEO010000177.1:0-6120 GCA_050180015.1 Bacteroidales bacterium
TCAACCCACGGGCCTCAACTCCGGTTACTACTCATACTACAGCAACGATGGCATTGGCGGTTTAGACATCTATTCGGTAGAAGTTATTCATTTT
Source organism: Bacteroidales bacterium (assembly GCA_050180015.1). Taxonomy (GTDB): domain Bacteria; phylum Bacteroidota; class Bacteroidia; order Bacteroidales; family Tenuifilaceae; genus JBFXEO01. The sequence continues at coordinate 95 of JBFXEO010000177.1, forward strand.
GTTAATCTTAAGGTTAACATTATGCTGGCTGAAAATGCTCCCGGTAATAAAAATTACAGGTGTATAATTACCGATGAAAATTCAAATAAAATAATCGACAGTATAGGTGGGAATGGTTCCCAGCTAATCAACAAAAAGTTAATACCCGGTAAATACGCCGTTAAGGTTAGCGGTAACGGCTTTGAGTTGGCCCAAAACATTGTTGATATTCCCAGCAATCCGGATAAAACTGATTTTTTTGTAGATCTGATGCTCAAGGGAATAAAAAAGGAAGAACCCATTTTACTGGCAGAAATGCCAGAGGTTAAAAAATCGGAAGCAAATCAAAAAATAGATACCATAAAAGAAGAGGAGAAGAAAGGCGCTAAAAAAGACGAGTCTCAAAAAGAAATGCCAGCTCGGGAGCAAAAAACAAAGAATATTGAGAAAAAACGGGATATTGAAAAAACAACCCTTGCTGCTGTGGCTAAACCCGTGGCAAAACCAACTGCCAAAGTACAGTTCAAAACTATAGCTACCTCTACTGCTACAGCTATTACCACTTACTCCGTACAATTGCTGGCAGTAAAGCAACCTGTTGACATCAACTACATTAACAAATTGGATAGTGTAAGCGTTACCATTGCTCCCAATGGATATTACCGCTACAGTGTAGGAAATACGAGTACAGTCCAGGAATCGGAAGATATCCTGGCAAAGCTAAAAGCAAAAGGAATAGAGAATGCCTACGTTAGGATCAACAGGGAGCATCCGGGATTTACCATTCAAGTACTTGCCCTGTCAAAACCCAAAAAGTTGAGCCAATTCAATGACATTAGCGGCTTAATGGTTTACCGGGGAAGCGATGGCCTTTACCGGTACTGTGTTGGCAAATACTCCACCCCCGAAGAGGCGCAGGACGACTTAAATAAATTGGCAACATTGGGGTACGGCAATGCCTTTCTAAGGGTTTTAGGCAAATAGCAAAGAATTAGGCTGTCCAGCTAAGGGCAGCCTTTTCTATCTATAATTCAAATGGTATCCTCATCGATAACGATATATTTCTTCCCGGATTATTCAAATTAACTTCCTTCAAGGTTGACAAGTGATCCAAATACTTTTTGTCAAACAGGTTGTTTACCCCTACAACCAACACCAAATGCTGGTTGCCAATACAAATGTTTCCTCCAAGGAAAATATCAAACAAAAAATAATCGGATGTCTCAGGCTCTTCGGGAGCCGGATCGTCTTGCTTAAAGGTATAGTACGGTTGAAGCGCTAGGAATACATCTTCCAGGAAAAACAACCTGGGCGCACGTAAACCCACTTCGGCAGTAATTTTTTTTGCCGGGATAAAGGGCAGATTATCGCCATTACTCCGCTCGCCAACAACCATTGAATATGCCAGCTTTAAATGCAGCCAACTCAAAGATGCAGGATTAAAGTGCATACCCGCTTCGCCGCCGTATAAAACAGAGTTACCCTGCATGTACTGGTAAATGCTCAGGCCGTTGGTGGTGGTTTGCCCCGTTGGCGAAATAGCTATGTAATCATTGATCCAGTTCCGGTAAGCCGCAATATCAAATAAAAAATTGTTGGAATGATAGTGCATACTAGCGTCCAACTCAAAAGATTTTTCGGGATCCAGCGATTTATCACCCATCTCGTAGCGTCCTTCGTGTGGGCCGTTGGAGGTTAACTCTGCTAGGTTCGGGTTGCGGAATGCACTGGCAGCATTTGCCCTAAATAGTAACTTTTCGTTTACCCTAAAGGTTCCGCCAAACGACCCGGAAAAACTGGAATAGTCTTTTTGCAATGCAGCTCTGTAGCTGGGAAACGATAATTCCCCAACGGCATCGGCATCAATATCACGATAATCGAAACGTAATCCTGCCTGCAGCTTAAGTCTTTCGAAATACGTTTGCTGTACCAACCCGAACACTGAATAGCTGTTGGTACTGGCATCGGGCAAGAGGATGGTGGCCCGGTTGTGTAAATTTGAGTTTTCCTGGTTCATTCCCTGAAAGCCAACAATATATTCCGACTTTAAACTGGATGGCAGGTACAGCTTCATCTCATAAATCAACGTCCCAAGCCTCATCTGGAGCTCGTACTCATCTTCTTCGCCAAAGTGAATTAGCTCTGTGCTCTGGTACGATACATTAACATCAACCTTACTCCTACCCAAGAATAGCTTGGTTTGTGTTGACAAAAGATGGGTATTCAGCTGCTCGTAAAAAATATCGGTCTTCCGTTCCCGCCCTGTAATTGATTCAACGGCCTCCGGTTCCACCAAGCCTAAGTTTTGACGGTTACAATCGTAGAACACCTTTGTCGTAAAATCGCCACCAGTATAACCCACATTCGACTTAACAGAATACTCGTTAAACCTAGAGTTTGGGACAAAACTGCCGCCTCCCTGAAGGTAATCGGAATGGCTTTTTTGGCCCAAACGGATACCTCCAAAAAAATTTTCCGATGCTCCCTTTACCCCGACACTATTTACAATCCCACGGGATACGGAGTGCAGCTGTACGTTATAATCGCCGGAAATTGTTCCTGCCGGGGCGGGCCGCTCCTTTATAAAGTTAAGCACGCCGCCAATGGCATCGGAACCAAATAGCAACGACGCCGGCCCCTTTACAATTTCAACATCCTCAATCCCAAATTCATCTATCCCCAGGGGATGGTGATCGGAGTACTGGTAATTCTCAAATCGAACGCCATTGTTCAGCACTAAAATATCGTTCATGGATAAACCCCGTATTGTTGGCTTCGACACGCCATTCCCCTTACTAATCATGTCAACCCCGGGAACCGATGTTAACATCTGGGCGAAGTTGGGCAACGGTTTCTCCCGCTGATTGCTCATGGTAAGGACATCAATTTTAACGGCATTCTGGTGTTGGGTTGAACTATATCCGCCGGATATAACAATTGCTTCTGCCTCTATCGGTGACTGGTGCATAGCCACATTCAAATCGACCTTACTCCCCTGAAAGTTCACAGCTTCCATTACGCTGGAATACCCAACAAACGAAAACTGAACTTTAACCTTACCGTTGGGAATACCTTTTATTATATAATGACCACTACTATCGGTTATTGTACCCCGGCTAATTTCGAGTATATATACTGTTGTACCAGCTAGAGGAACATTATCCCCATCTGTAATACTTCCCTGTAGTACGTTCTGGGCCACAGAAGCACAGGATGTAAGAATAAATGCTGATGTGATAAATGGTATTTTCATCTGTTTTTTCTTAACTATTGATTTTGTAACACATATCATGCTGCCCGGCTTTATGGCTACGCTACATGCAAAGCATACGCTCACTACCCATTAGAATTTAAGCAAGTACAGCTATGCAGTGATCGCTAGCGCAAAAATCAACATATAAATTGATGCTCGGCGCATAACAAAATAACCGCAACAGCCAGCAGCTACATACAGGCAAATTCTATCAATTTGCCCATAAATTCTTCCAGCTAAACTGCGATAGGTATAACTGGAGAATTGTTACTGTAAGGATAAGGGGGAGCCCTTAGGTAGAATGAATATTTTAAACCACAATAGTCCGGGTCAATAGTCATTATTGGAATAACAGCATGTACAAAACTATTGACCGATAGGTGAAAATGAATTAAATCCTGTGAAGCTATGCTTAACTCATGGTTCAGAATGGGACATTTTTCATGGTAACCATGAAAATGTTTTTCGCAGTGCGCAGTGCAATGAAAAGTATCGTGATGGTGAAAAACGCCATCGGCAAACTTTGCCATTACCGGTGTCAGGAAAAGTACCAGTAAAAAAGCTGCAACAGTATTTTTGATGTACAACGCCATAGTATTGTCAAACAAATATAGGCATAAAATGGAACAAAAAGTTAAAGAGATAAAACCTGTAAAAACTAGGATTTCAGCCAACAGCGTCAGCCATTCCTGTTGCGGCTAGTTTTTCAATCACCTTTTCCAAAGGTTTATAGCTACGAACAATCTCTTAAACTTACCGAAGTCCGCAGCGCAAAATCAGGGCAAAAATGTGGAGAATTTAATACCTTTGCAACCATCAAGCTAAAATGAATGGAACGGGTAGTTGTTGGCCTTTCGGGAGGAGTTGATTCTAGCGTTGCCGCATATTTACTAAGGCAGCAAGGTTACGAAGTAATTGGTATGTTTATGAAAAACTGGCACGATACGGTTGGTGTGCTAACAGGTGATTGCCCATTCGACGACGATCGCAATTTTGCCGAAATGGTTGCCCGCAAACTACAGATTCCCTTCGAATTTATAGATCTAAGCGATGAGTACCGCAAACGGGTGGTTGACTATATGTTCGATGAATACTCAAAAGGCAGAACCCCCAACCCGGATATACTCTGTAACCGGGAAATTAAGTTTGATGCCTTTATGGAGGCTGCGCTAAAACTCGACGCCAAATATGTTGCCACCGGGCATTACTGCCGCAAGGGAGAGGTTGTTAAAGACGGGCAAACCTACTATCAGCTGTTGGCCGGACTGGACAAAAACAAGGATCAGAGCTACTTCTTATGTCAACTTAACCAGCAGCAGCTATCCAGGGCAATTTTCCCCATAGGGCACTTACAAAAACCTGACGTTAGAAAAATTGCTGCCGAGCTGGGGTTGGCAACAGCCGAACGTAAAGATTCACAGGGAATTTGCTTTGTGGGTAAGGTGGATCTGCCCGTTTTCCTTCAGCAAAAAATAAAATCCAGAGCTGGGCAGATCATCGAAATTCCTGCAGAATTTTACAAAAACTTGCCAGCAGCGGAACCTACAGACCCGGTAAATCTGGCAAAACCATACACGTATAGCAAGGCAAATGGTAATGTGGTTGGAGAACACCAGGGGGCTCAGTTTTACACCATCGGGCAACGGAAAGGTTTAAACGTTGGGGGAAAGGCGGAACCCCTGTTTGTCATTGCAACGGACATTGAACAAAACCTAGTTTACGCCGGCATGGGGCAGAGCCATCCGGGGTTATACCGGAAAGCCCTTTTTATCCAAAAAGATGACGTACACTGGATTCGCCCCGATTTAAAAATATCTGCCGGGAAATATGTCAACCTCGATATCAGAATTAGATACAGGCAACCCCTGCAAAGGGGAGCGTTGCACTGCACCGACGATGGCATTTACATTGTATTCAACAATCTACAACGCGGAGTAACGTCCGGTCAGTTTGCAGCTTGGTACCTCAACGATGAACTTATAGGATCGGGGGTAATTGCCGGGTAAATAAATTAATTGTTAAATTTGCTTTAATCGTTAAAACTATGCTTAAAGCAACCCGTATTTCTGTAGTAACCTTACCCCTCCTGCTGGTTAATTTGGCCATGAGCCAACCTACATTCCATGTTACCAACTACATACGTTCCGAATATGGTGCCGGAAACCAAAACTGGGATTTGAGCATCGGCGGGAACCGCACACTTTACGTAGCGAATAACTCCGGTCTTCTTAAATTCAACGGGGCAAACTGGCAGCTAATCCATATCCCCGACAAAACAATAATGCGCTCCGTTTTTTGCGATAGCAGCAAGCTGTACGTGGGTTCTTTCGAAGAATTCGGGTACTGGGACCTAGAAAATAATGAGCCCAGGGAATACCACTCCCTTTCAAAACTTATCAATGTCAACATAGAAAATCAGGAATTTTGGCGAATTATAAAGCACAACAAAAAGGTCTATTTTCAAAGCTTTGGATCGATATTTTACTACGACGGGGAAATGGTTAAACCGCTGGAAATAAGTTTTCCTGTTCTTTTTTTGATTGAAGTTAACAATCAGCTGTACATACAGGCAATTAACGGCGGAATTTACCGGGTAGCCAACGATAAGCTGCAGCTGCTGCCAAACAGCCTTTTTTTCAAGGATACCGAGGTAAAAACAGCATTCCCCTACAACGACTCTAAAATTATTTTTGCCACAAACAACAAGGGATTGTTCCTTTACGACGGCAATACGTTTACTCCCTGGAAAACAGAAATAGACGATGCTTTAAAATCGAGCAACATAAACAACGGC
>JBFXEO010000178.1:0-6103 GCA_050180015.1 Bacteroidales bacterium
ATCAAACAGATGTAAAGCACGTCATCTTATAACAAAATTATCTGCATCAAGATGGGCCGGGAAGCTATCCCTAACACTCTTTAAATAGCCGAGTGATACTGGAGCGCTGATAGTCTCCTCTGAATTAGGCTTTGCCAATGCAATTATTTTGCCCATAGGGTCTATAATCTGAGAATCGCCCGCGTGGGCTATTCCATTCCCATCGGCCCCCACCCTGTTACATGCTGCAACGTAACACTGATTTTCGATAGCACGGGCAGGAAGCAGCGTATTCCAGGCATACTGTCTTCGTTCCGGGAAGTTAGCCACCAACACCATTAAATCGTAATCATTCCTGTTCCTGCTCCAAACCGGAAAACGAAGATCGTAACAAATCAGCAGCAGAATTCTCCATCCCCGGTAACGAACGACCACCCGCCTACTGCCAGCGGTGTAATGCCCATCTTCGTCGGCCATACGGAATAGATGCCTTTTATCGTAGTATTCAAGGCCACCATCCGGCGATGCAAAAATCATTCTATTGTAGTAGCACCCATTCTGCCCGGCAACGTAACTTCCCGTGATGGCCGTTTTATATTCAACGGCAATGCTACGCATCCAATCGCTAGTATCTACACCATGCAAAGGAGCTATTCCATCGGGGTTCATGCTGAAACCGGTAGTAAACATTTCGGGCAGCACAACAATATCTGCACCGGAGGCTACTTCACCAATTTTCTTTTCGAACATTCTAAAGTTCTTCTCCGGATTTTCCCACGCCAACCCGGATTGTATGATTGAAATATTCATGGCCGTAGAATTTTAAATATCCGTTACGCTACAAATTTGAATTTTTGCAGATATACAAATACACAAAACGGTTATCCTTGCTTTTGCCGATTTTCCACTTCGGCCTGAATTAAGGCTTCGTATTCCAGGGCAATTTGCTTTATCAGGTCGATATTTACATCCAAAGTTACATCATCTACTTTACCAATTGCAAGCACTCCGGGGGATGTTCCCGTAATAAAACCACCGTCAATCTCTGATAGCTGGTTAGCGTTTAGGCAATCCTCGGCAACACCAACGCCCAGCTTGGCACATATCTGCAATACCTTATCACGCGTAATCCCGCTTAGCACCATATCCGACGGCGCCGTAACTACGCCACCAGACTTTACAAAAAAGATGTTGGATCGGCTTCCCTCGGTGATGTAACCCTCATTATTTACCAGTAAAACTTCGTAATACCCATCCCTGTCAATTATTTCATCGGCACGTTTACGTAAAGTTTTATTCTCCACTTTGATTTCGGGCTTTAACCTTGTGGCGTTTACCGTTTTAACGGAAACCCCGTAATGCTTGTCGTTGTAAGTAGGATATTTCGATGGGATAAAGTAAATGGCAGAATCCGGCTTTTCGTGGTTCAACCTGTAAACTACCGATATTTTGATGTTGTTCTCCACAACAGGTTCCCTATCAAGCAATAATTTGGTGGAACTCACAAGCTGGTCGTAGCTGGGTTCTGCTAAGCTGGAACGTAATATGGAATTTTTCAGCCGTTTAATATGATCGGGAAAAAATACTGGCGTCGATTTTACGACATGAACAACCTCGTAGATAATCCGATCTCCTTCAACCAACTTTTCGCTGAACTGGTTACTTTGTAGAATCCTTCCGTTGTAAAAAAAGTGACTCTGCCCTGAACTTAATAATTCTGCCATGTAGCAAATAGTACAATAGTGATACGGGCCACAAAGGTATGAGGATTTCAGGCTGCTTTGTATGCCCGGTGAATATTTATTTGCCAGATTGCTGGTAGTACCGGTAAAAAATATTCTCGATTAAAGGGGTATAGAATGTATTGAAGAAAACCGTTCTGTTATTCTTGGGTGAGAAAAAATGATTTAAAAACTTTCCTCCGGCCAACTTTGAGGTTGCCGATATTACCGGATCCTGGGCAAAATCTCCTGCAAAGTAATAGGTTGGCTCATTTTCGCCGGCCTGAATTACAGCCGGGAATTGGGTATTCAGCCCAAGTTTTGCCAGCTGCCCGGCACCGGCATCGGTAACATCGAGGTTGAAAGTTGCATGTACCGAGGCGCTAGTACCCGGCGCAACAAACTCGAACCAGCAAGGGTATAAAGTTTCCTCCGGAAGCCCATACTGCTTTTGATTATCCGGAGTAACCACTATTTTTGGGAAAAGCGATTTCAACGATTCATTCAGCACCAGCACATCAATTAAACCATCGTTGCTTACCAGCACAATGCCCTGATTTTGTGTTGGCCAAGGTTGCAAATGCTGCGATTCGTAAAGTTTGGGCATCCAATCGGCGGGACCGCCGGGTTGCCCGGTATCGAGCGTAAGGAAAACCTTCCCCGCCCAACCTGTCCACATAATATTGAACAGCTCTTCGGCCTTGCTACGAATTAGGGCATTGGTGGGAGTGCTGAACATGTTATACTCGCCAATAATGAGCTTATGCGCCTCCTTCATTTTTTTCAGCAGAAAGTAGTCGTTCTGGTTCAGGCCGCCGTAAACCTTGGACGATTGAACGGGTTTAGCAATATTTTTATACCACTCAAAGGCGTAAACCCCGTAACAATCAGCGTAGTATGCCGCATCGTAAACGGCAGCATAAGCATCAACCTCATTTAGACGAATTGCCTTAAAGTCGAACAGCTCCTTTGACAGGTCGATAGGAAAAAAGCCCCAGTAATCGCGGCTTGCCGAGTAGGGTTTTCCATCGGGTCCCACATACCGGTTTTGGTTAAGTATCCAAACAAATGCTTTATGCTCCGGCCTATCGGTACGTAGCACTGTTTTATCGAGAATGTATATGTTTAGCTTATGCCTTGGCTGAAATGACCAGATTACGTATAGAAAAATGGGAATGATGAGGATTATAACAAGTATAATTAATACTCTTTTAATCAACTTTTTCATTTCTTAAAAGATTAACTTGACCAAAATATATATACAATCAAATTCTGTTTTAGCAATGCTGAAAAATACAAAAAATAAATCAATTCTACCTGTTTAAGCTTTAATTTATTCACAGGGATTAATGTAACAAAGGAAGCGTATAAACGCCACAATGCAATAACAATAATTTAAAGTTAGCGTTTTAGAATTATGGCTTCGTAAAACAGTTACTCAACCCTAATCTGGCTAATCTCGGCTATCACTGATTCTATATCAGCTGTAGTTTTTAGGCAGGTTTTCCCCAGGCAAAGTTGAATTCCTTTTTGGGTTGAATTTTCGGCTTTGCCCATAAGTATTTTGGGGTAAACTGTATTCCGCTGAATTTCTATCAAGCTGCTGCCGTCATCATTGTGGAGTAAAATGCTGGCGTTGGGCAGCAGCTGTAGGAGGAATTGCTCCGCCCATGCGTAGATGAACATCCCGCTATTCCCGGTGTTTTCTGCAATATTGGCGAGCATTTGGACAGCCAATGTCCTATAGCTTTCGTTTTTGGTTAATCCGGAAACCGCAAAAAGATTTGCTGCCATTGTAGCATTTGCCGATGGAATAACACCATCTATCAGCTCCATCTTTCTGGCTATTAATTTGGTATTGGAGGGGGTATAAAAAAACATCCCGGATTGGTGGTCATAAAATTTCCCGATAACCTTATCCATCAATTCCCCGGCCTCTATGAGCCAAATTGGGTCAAGCGTAGCATTGTAAAGCAGGAGAATAGAACGGATGTAATTGGCATAATCGTCGAGCAGTGGCTCGGCATACACCTTACCCTTACACGAGATTCTTTGCAGAGCCCCATCGGTAAAATGGCTACTCTCAATGTAGCCGACAGCACCAAGGGCCAATTCAAGGTAATGTGGGTTGCCAAAGCTGATGTAGGCCTGCACCAATCCTGCTACCGCCAGTCCATTCCACGATGTAATTATTTTGTCATCTATTGGGGGTGGAACCCGTCGGCCTCTCGCCCTTGCCAACTTTTGCAGGCTCTGATTAATCCTATAGTCAATTTCCTGCCAGGGAATATTGAATATACTTTCGAGCTGATTGCTGGTGGCGCATCTTTTCAAAACGTTGGTGTTGTTCCAATTCCCCGTTTGTGCAATTCCATAGGCCGAACAGAATAACTCGGTATCAAACCCCAGTATTAATTCCGTTTCGTCTTTACTCCAAGTATAAAACTCACCCTCGCTCCCGTTACTATCGGCATCCAAAGCGCTGTAAAAACCACCAGAAGACGATTGCAACTCGCGCGTAAGGAACCGCACGGTTTCATCAACAACCCTTTTGTACAGTGGATTAGGATTAACCCGGTATGCCAATGAGTAAAGTTCTATCAGCTGCGCATTGTCGTAAAGCATCTTCTCGAAATGCGGCACATGCCACTTTTCATCAACGGAATACCGGAAAAAACCGCCTCCGACATGGTCGTATATTCCTCCGTTTGTAATTTTTTCGAGCGATGTAAAAACGAAACTCCGAAGTTCCTCATCGGGCGAATACACAGAGTATTCGAGCAGAAATTTCAGCAATCCCGGCATTGGGAACTTTGGCGCACCCCTTGTACCCCCCTGCTTAAAGTCAATATCATTTTTAATTGCATTGATATTTTGCCGAAGCATTTCTTTATAATTTTGACCATCAACCGCTGCCCGGTACTGTATTTTTTCCGAGTTGGAGATACCCTGCTCCAAATCTTCCGCAACCTCAATTACCCGCCACGGTTCCTTAGCCCAAGTTTCCTGCAAACTTTCCAAAACGCCCAGCCACTGCTCTTTTGGGAAATAGGTTCCCCCGTAAACGGGGCGACCATCGGGAAGCGCAAAGCAATTCAACGGCCATCCGCCACGCCGGGTTATAATTTGAACAGCACTCATATATACCTGATCTATATCCGGACGCTCCTCCCTATCAACCTTAATACAAACATAGTTACTATTCATAATCTCAGCGATACCGCTATCGGTAAACGATTCCCGCTCCATTACATGACACCAGTGGCAGCTGCTATACCCTATGCTAATTAGCAGCAGCTTATTCTCCTTCCGGGCAATTTCAAGGGCCTCCTCACCCCAAGAGTACCAATTCACCGGGTTGTACGCATGTTGAAGCAGGTACGGGCTTACTTCATCAATTAGCTTATTTGGTTGAGTATTCATGTAAGGCCAGTTAAATTGGGTTAAGGTTGAAGGTGTATCGTTTGCTCTCCATGTAACAGTTAAATTACGTTATTTGTTGACTTATTTGGGATGATTTGTTTTAATTGCGATAAATAGTATTTTTGATGAGCCTTTTGTTTACAATTTAAAACTTTGAGTATGAAACGAATATTGGCCGTAGGTGTTTTGCTTGGTTTTATAAACCTTACGTTTGCTCAACATCCCGCGTACAGAATAGCGGTTCAGATTGATGGATTAAAGGATACCACGTTGCTGTTGGGCTATCACTTTGGCGATAAAAAGTACGTAAGCGATACTGCAAGGGTCGATTCGAATGGAACCGCAGTTTTCACCGGCGATTCGCTGCTAAAGGGTGGCATTTATCTGGTTATACTCCCCGAAAAATCATACTTCGAGATGATAGTGAGCGACAACCAGCAATTTGGCGTTAAAACCTCAAAGGATAAGCTGTTTGAAGATTTAAAGTTTACCAGATCCGACGAAAATAGCGCCTTTGTAGAGTACCAAAAGTTTATGGTAGAAATGCAGAAGCAAAACAAAGAGCTATCCGATCAGATGAAGGATGCCCTTAACGATTCAACAAAATCCGCAGAAATTAAGGAAAGGTTGAACAGCATCAACACACAGGTTCTTACCTACTGGGATAACCTAATTGAAACGCACAGGGGACAATTCCTGGCAGCTATGGTTAAGGCGATGAAAAATGTTGATATACCAGAATCCAACATTCCAAAAAACGCCAAGAATTACGATTCGTTACTGTGGGTAAATAGCTACCAGTACAACAAGGTTCACTTCTTTGACAATATCGATTTTTCCGATAGCCGGTTGCTACGGACTCCCATTCTGGAGGGGAAAATAAACACCTATTTCGACAGGGTTCTTATTCCACAACCCGACAGCATTATTCCCCAGGTTATCTACATAATTGAAAAGTCGAAGGCCAGCAGGGATGTTTT